>JBMCPG010000087.1:0-6317 GCA_048626035.1 Cyclonatronaceae bacterium | reverse complement strand
GCGTATCCGTGCCGCACTCATGCAAAAAGGCCTGCCGGGGCCGCTCATAGAACAGGCGCTGGAGCAAACCCGCCGCGATGATGTGCTCGGCGAGCTAAAAGCCCTGACGCTTAAAAACCGGCGCCGGCTCAGTCGGGAAGCCGATATCACCAAGCGCAAAAAGAAATTATTTGATTATCTTGTGCGCAAAGGGCATGCACCGGGGCTGATTTTAACCCATATCGAAGAGCTGCTGGCCTGCCTGGAGCAAGCACAATAGCCGCCTCAGAAATGTGGCTGATACCTCCATTTTATAAATACAAAATATTCCTTATTACGGGCATAGATACCATCATACATGAATAATATAACGCTCGAAAAAATAGTCCGGTTTATTATCTACGCAGGCCTTGCCGTACTTTTGTATTGGGTGATGGTTCGCTTTGCCGTAATTCTGGTCTATTTACTTATCGGGCTTATTTTAAGCTATATCCTGAATCCTATCGTGAGCCGGATGCAGGCCAACGGCATGAATCGCACGCTTAGCGGAGTTCTTACCGTATTTGCCATGCTTATTTTTATTATATGGCTCTCTACCACGCTACTGCCAAATATCGGAAATCAGCTCGCGCGGCTGGGGCAGGAATTCAATGCCGAAACCGTCCTGCTGATTGCCTCGGCCATAGAAGAATACAGCCTACAGCTGGTACCGTATTTACCGGAAGGATATCTTATAGATAATATTGATTCCAAGCTGAGCAATTTTTTTAACGTAAGTGCAGAAAATATACAAACGCTTATCGGGAATATTCTGGGCGTGTTCACAAATTTACTTACGGCATTTATCATTATTCCCTTTTCGTGTTTTTTCTTTCTTAAAGATGGAAGCAAGCTGCGGCGTAAAGGCCTTGAGCTGGTGCCTAATAAATACTTTGAAACGACCGTAAACATCATCAATAAGATTGAGACGCGCCTGGTGCGGCACTTTCGCGCCGTTGCGCTGCAAAGCACTTTGGTTGCAGTATTATCCTGGATTTTTTTGAGCATTGCCGGCCTCGATAACGCCCTGGCTGTGGGCGTAGCTATTGGCGTAGCAAACAGCATTCCCTATTTCGGACCCTTCATTGGCTACATGCTCTCGGTTACAATAGGTATTGTAGAAACCGGCGATTTTTCCCGCGTGCCGGCTGCTATTGCCGCTGTAGCTGTCGTACAGCTTATCGACAACGTTATTTTTTATCCGGCTATTTTTTCGAAGTCGGCGCAGATGCATCCGCTGTTTGTGCTTATCACAATTTTAACAGGGGCAGAACTGGCTGGCATTCTCGGCATGCTTGTGGCCATTCCTACGGCAACGGTGCTACAGGTTATCATCAAAGAAATTAACTGGAGTATCAATAATTATTATGTGTTCAAAAAATCGCGTATCTGAGGCCGGCTTTATCCCGCTGCGGCCGCTTCCGAAAGGCGGAACCATCGGTGTTTTCGGGCCTTCCTCGCCGGTAGAGGCCGAAAAACTGGAGCGCGGCATTCGCTACCTCGAATCGCTGGGCTACCGGATCGAAACTACGCCGAGTTGCTACGCAAGCATGGCCTACCTGGCTGGCACCGGCCGCGAACGGGCCGCCGATTTGATGTCGTTGGTTTCCCGCCCCGATATCGACGCTATTTTTTGCACACGCGGCGGCTTTGGCGCACTTATGATGCTGCCCCATCTGAACTATGCCGAAATACGCCGGCAGCGCAAAATACTGCTGGGCTTCAGTGATGTAACCGCCCTTCACTGGGGTATTTATGCCCGCTGCGGGCTTCCCGGAATCTCGGCCGGTATGGTAGGAACCGATTTATCCTATATGGAACGCAACCCGGAATTTGAAGCCTCGTTCTGGGCACTGCTGGAGTCCGGTCATATTAAGATAACGTTTCCCGGTCCCGACCGACCCTCCCCGACGGTGCGTGAGGCCCATGGGACTGCCATGCCCGGCACCATGTCGGTAGCGGCTATGCTGCTCGGCAGCCGTTATTTTCCAGACTTGCGCGGCTGTATTCCTATTTTAGAAGATGTGAACGAGCAGCGGCATAAGCTCGAAGCATATCTGCAGCAGCTGCGCCTCGGAGGCCATTTCGATGCTATAGAGGCAGTAATATTAGGATATTTCAGCCCGGCACCGCAGGAAGAATATCCCGAACGGCCCTCGCTGAATGAGGTTTTCGGGCGTGCATTTGGCGGGCTTCCGCAGCATGTGGAAGTGCTTAAAGGTCTATCCTACGGCCACATTCCCAATAAAATTTCCTTGCCCGCAGGCGTGCCAATATCCGTATCTTGGAAGGAACATGCTGTTTTGAAAACTCGCCACTGTATCTTCGAGTCTTGATTTCTCCCGATTTCCATTTCTGCCACGAGTTATTGCTTTGCCCCGCTACCGATGCCGGAGTATCGGCTGGGTACGGGCGGCACCGTATTGTAGTGGCAGCATCGGGCGGCGGCTCAAATTTTCAGGCGCTCCTGAACGCGCAAAAAAGCGGGGGGCTGCAGGCAACATTTGCCGGCCTTATCGTGAGCACGCCGAACGCCGGAGCCGTAAGACGGGCGCAAAAAGCCGGTATTCCGTATGTGGTGCTTTCGCCTGAGGACAAATCTGACCCGGACCGCCTGCAGCTGCGGCTGCTAAAAACTTTGGAAACCTGGAAGTGTGATGTGCTTGTGCTGGCCGGTTTCCTCCTGAAAATTCCGGAATCCGTAATTGCCCGATACCGCGACCGAATCCTGAACATTCATCCTTCGCTGTTGCCTAAATTCGGGGGCAAAGGCTACTACGGCATCCGCGTTCACAGGGCAGTGCTTGCCGCCGGAGAAACCCAGAGTGGCTGCAGCGTACATCTCGTAAATGAAGCCTTCGATGAAGGCCCGGTACTGGCGCAAAAAACCGTTCCGGTACGGCCCGGCGATACCGCAGAAGAGCTGGCCGCCCGGGTTCTTACCGAAGAGCACCGGCTCTATCCGGCCGTTCTAAACCGGTATATACAGCAGTTGCCCCCTTTATACGATTTTCCTCACTCTCCGTCTCAACCCTAACCTCAAGTTCATCACCTGTGAGCATAAAAGCTGCCTTTTCTTTTCAAAAAAAAATAGTACCCGTGCGGCGGGCCCTACTTTCGGTATATGACAAATCCGGCATCGTTGAACTCGCCGCTGCGTTGCACGCCCGCGATATTGAGCTCATTTCTACCGGCGGCACGGCAAAAGTGCTGCAGGAGGCTGGTTTACCCGTTACGCAAGTCCAGGAACTTACCCAATTTCCTGAGGGCTTCGGCGGCCGCGTAAAAACCCTTCATCCTGCCATACATGCCGGGCTGCTGGCCCGCCCCGAACTCGAAGAAGATGCCCGCGCCCTGGCCAGCTTTGGCTACGCAGGTATTCAGCTTTTGGTCGTAAATTTATACCCTTTTCAGGACGTAATTAAAGACGGCCCCGCGCTCGAAACCGCCGTAGAAAATATTGATATCGGCGGGCCGGCCATGCTTCGGGCAGCATCCAAAAATATGGACTCTGTATGTGCCTTAAGCGCTCCCGCACAGTATGATGCGTTCCTCAAAGAGCTCGAAGCGGAAGGCGGGGTCTCGTTTACGTTCAGGATGCAGGCTGCGCTGGCCGGATTCCAGCATACGGCCGCCTACGATACCGGCATTGCCGCCTATCTTTCGTACAAAGCCCGCTCCGGATTCCCGGATACGCTCAACCTGCAGTTGCCCAAATACAGCGGCCTGCGCTATGGCGAAAACCCGCATCAGGCCGCTGCGGTATATGGCAATCAGCAAGATTATGTAGAAATTCTGCACGGAAAACAGCTCAGCTATAATAACCTGCTCGACGTTGATGCCGCCCTGAACATCATCCAGGATTATAGCGATAATGCGCCAAGCTGTGCTATCGTCAAGCATACGCTTCCCTGTGGCATCGCGACACGCGAGACGCTGCCCGAAGCCTGGCAGGCTGCTTTCGCCACCGACACACAGAGCCCGTTCGGCGGCATTATCGCTGTAAACAGACCCCTCGATGCACAAACCGCCGCAGCAATCGATGAAATCTTTACCGAAATTATTCTGGCACCCGATTTCGAGCCGGAAGCCCTGGAGTTGCTTCAGAAAAAAAGCAATCGACGCTTGGTCAAAATCAAGCATCTGGAAAGCCTTTATGAAGATGGCTATGTTTATCGCTCGGTGTTTGGCGGGCTTTTATGCCAGCAGCCCGACGTTGCCCCGCCCGATGTAAAAAACTTCCAGATTGTTACGAAAAAACGCCCGACAGAAGCCCAGATGCACGACATGCAATTTGCATGGAAGGTAGTAAAAAGAGTAAATTCTAACGCGATTGTTTTTGCAAAAAATATGCAAACAATCGGCATCGGGTCGGGACAGCCCAGCAGGATAGATGCATCAGAATTTGCGGTGGCCAAAGCCCAAAAATTCGGACATACCCTCGAAGGTTCCGTATTAGCTTCTGATGCCTTTTTTCCCTTTCGCGACGGCATAGACGCCGCCGCCAGAGCCGGCGCAAAAGCCATTATCCAGCCCGGCGGCAGCATCCGGGATCACGAATGTATAGAAGCGGCCAACGAGCACGGCATCAGCATGATATTCACCTCCCGGCGGCATTTTAAGCACTAATCTGAAGGCGTATAGACAGAGCGAACAGCCGTTCTTTGCGCATTATTTAAATCATACGTGTTGATACATTTCATATAATTATATCGTAATTTTGATCGCGGGCTTTCGTAAGTACATCATCTTTGATTTTAGCCTCCGATACAGATTGTTTTCACTTCTTTTTTTCAAGTCCTATGCAAGTAGCAGAACAAACCGAACAAGAAAGCCAGCAGCAGCGGCGCAGAAATAACGGCTCGGCCTTCGACTGGCTTTATACCGATATTGCCATCGACCTTGGCACCGCAAACACGCTCATTTATGAACGCGGTAAAGGCATTGTGCTCAATGAGCCCTCCATTGTAGCCCTCGATACCCAGGGCGGGGTTGTCGCCATCGGGCACGAAGCCCGGCTTATGCACGAGAAAACGCACAAGAACATCCGCACCATCCGGCCCCTGCGCGATGGCGTTATTGCCGATTTTGAGGTCGCCGAACACATGATTCGCGGCATGATAAAAAAGGTGAAGAAGCGCTGGTATTCTTCTACCCGTAAAATGGTGGTTTGCGTGCCAAGCGGCATCACCGAAGTCGAAAAACGCGCCGTACGCGACAGCGCAGAACGGGCCGGGGCCAAAGAAGTGTTTTTGGTAGATGAGCCTATGGCCGCCGCCATTGGTATCGGCCTGAACGTGCACGAACCGGTAGGAAATATGATTGTGGATATCGGGGGCGGAACCACCGAAATTGCCGTGATCGCCCTTTCGGGTATTGTCTATTCGCAATCGGTTCGGATTGGCGGCGATAAACTCAATGAAGTCATCATCAATTATTTCCGCCGCAATCATAACCTGCTTATCGGGGAGCGCACGGCCGAAGAAGTAAAAATGCTGCTCGGCTCAGCCACCCCGCTCGACGAAGAAATTGAGATGTATGCCAAAGGCCGCGATCTCATCAACGGGGTTCCCAAAACCCGGGTAGTAAGCTCGCGCGATGTTCGCGAGGCCCTTTCCGAAACGGTAAATACCATCGTGGAATCGGTTACCAAATCGCTGGAGCAAACCCCGCCCGAACTTTCTTCCGACCTGCTCGACCGCGGCATCATTCTTACCGGCGGCGGCGCACTGCTCAAAAATCTCGACCGCCTCATTATGGAAACAACCGAACTGCCGGTGCATATTGCCGAAGATCCGCTCACGGCCGTAGTGCGCGGTACCGGCGAAATTCTGGAAGACGTAGAATATTACAAGAGCGTGCTTACATAGCCTTTTTCGGTGATGCTGCGCCCGTTCATTTTCGTTTTATTTTCGTTTCCCTTGCCGATTTCCACTGTTAATGCGTCTGAGCTTTAGAAATTTTGACACAGTTCGTGATCCGTTGCTCACAATCGTGCTGCTTATCCTGGCCGTGTTGCTTATTGTAGCACGCCAGGAAAATGCCTTTCAGAATACCCGAAAGGTAGCCGTAACGCTTGTAAACGCCATAGAGGCCCCCTTAGCCAATGTGCGGGTCTATCGTTCGGCATTACAAACCAATACTGAGCTGGAGCAACGTACGATCTTGCTGCAAGACGAACTCAGCCGTTTGCGTTCGCTACAGGAAGAAAACCGCGTGTTACGCGAACTGCTGGAGCTGCGGGAAACCTCCGAATATGAAATGCAGCCCGTGCTTATTGTTTCTAAAAGCCTGACCGG
>JBMCPG010000086.1:0-6339 GCA_048626035.1 Cyclonatronaceae bacterium | reverse complement strand
TCACCTTTAAACTGAATCAGGAAGATATACGGCCGGTGCTGCACGCATTGAACCGCTACGGATACGTGATTACATCAAAGTCGGAAGAAGAAAATCCCGATGTTGATCTGCACGATAAAGCCGACGAGTTTTTGCGTTTTCTGAATATATAGAACAGCTTTTCAATCCGCAGATATATAGATATGGCAAAACTAAAGGTTGATTTGCACGATATATACAACAAGGGCGCTAAAATTGATGACGCCCTCCATCAGGTTGTTGAAGAGGCGCTGGAGAAGAAAATTAAGCTTGTGGAAATTATTCCCGGAAAGGGCAGCGGACAGCTGAAAAAACGCGTGTTGCGGTTTCTGGAGCAAAAGCACATCAAACAAAAGTACCATCGTGTTGAGAAAGACGGCAAAAATTTTGGCCGCTTGTTCGTGCATTTTAAGTTTTGACATAGCGCCACAGCAGAACATAAAAAAAGCCGCCGGAATCAGATTCCGGCGGCTTTTTTACGTTTTATATAGCTTAAGAAGCCTGCTCAGGTAACGGCATTTTCCCCGATTCTCTGGCAGGTTTTTGCACCATTAGCCCCGCAGCAATGCTTGAATTTCTTGCCGGGCTCGAGTGGACACGGATCGTTGCGCCCCATTTTTTTGCCCACAACAACCGGCTTTTGAGCGGGCGCTTCGCCATCGCCTTTATTCGTTTGAAGCTGCTTTCCGTTGGCTCCGGCGGTGCTGGTTCCGGTAAAGTTGCCGGCTCCATAAGAAGAAGTGGAGCTGTGTTGCTCCTGCATTCTGGCCCGGTCGTAGCGGCTTTTCTGCTCTTCGGCGCCCATGCGCACCTGCTGCTCCTGCGCCTGATCGCGGCGGGGGGCGGCTTTCCAGATAAGCGAAAGGGTTTCGGAATTCATCTCCTGCATAAGCTGCATAAACTCGTTGTAGGCCTCGCGCTTAAATTCCCGCAGCGGATCGCGCTGCCCGTAGGATCGCAGCCCGATGCCTTCTTTTAATTGATCGAGCTCGCGCAGATGCTCCATCCATTTCACATCAATAGTGGAGAGCACGGCGGTGCGCTGCAACGAGTGGATGAGCTCGCGGCCGCGGCTTTCCATCATGCGCTCCACGTTAAGGATAAGACGCATCATGCGGACTCCGTCGGTGAACATCATCGTAACTTCGGGCGTGAGGCGGTTGCCCTTCTGATCGTTCACGATGCGTTCGAGCGCTTTATAAACGCTTTCGCACAAGGCATCATTTTTGGCGCGGAATTGCTTGATGGCTTCATCAAAAAGCAGATCGGCGAGGCCGTCTATGCCAAGCCCGGCCCATTTTTCCCGATCTACTTCCACATCTACGGCGAGGGTGCGCATCATCCGCTCCTGAATATTTTCGTATTCGCCGTTTCCGTAATGCTCTTCGGTAATTTTGAAGACATGATCTTCGAGCATATCCAGCACATCGCTGCTCAGGCGGTCGCCGATAAGGGCGTTGCGCCGGCGGCCATAGACTACGTTACGCTGGTTGTTGAGCACATCATCGAACTCGAGCTGGCGTTTGCGCATGCTGTAGTTGTTCTGCTCTACTTTGCTCTGGGCGCGCTCCAGCTGTTTGGTGAGGAAGCGGTTTTGAATCACCTCGCCTTCCTCGTGCTTGAATTTATCGAGGGTATTGGCGATACGATCCGAGCCGAAAAGCTTCATTAAATCATCTTCGAGCGAGACGTAAAACTGCGACTCGCCCGGGTCTCCCTGCCGGCCCGCGCGGCCCCGGAGCTGAAGATCAATCCGGCGCGACTCGTGCCGTTCCGAGCCGATAATGGCCAGGCCGCCGGCATCTAACACTTCCTGCGATAGCTTGATGTCCGTTCCCCGGCCGGCCATGTTGGTGGCAATGGTTACGGCCCCTTTCTTGCCCGCTTCGGCCACAATTTCGCTTTCGCTGGCGTGCTGTTTGGCATTAAGCACGTTGTGCGGAATGCCGGCGCGCTTGAGCATACGGCTGAGCGTTTCGGAAACTTCCACGCTGGTGGTACCTACCAGCGTAGGCTGGCCGTTTTCACGGTTTCTCCGTACTTCTTCAACAATGGCGTTGTACTTTTCGCGCTTGGTATAAAACAGTAAATCGTCTTTATCGTTGCGTATAACCGGCTTATTGGTAGGGATTTCGACCACATCAAGTTCGTAGATTTCGTGAAACTCGGTGTCTTCGGTAGCGGCGGTACCGGTCATGCCGGCCAGCTTGTCGTACATGCGGAAATAGTTCTGAAGCGTGATGGTCGCGTAGGTTTGCGTTGCGGCCTCTACCTTCACATTTTCCTTCGCCTCTATGGCCTGATGCAGTCCGTCGGAGTAGCGGCGGCCGGGCAGCACGCGGCCGGTATGCACATCCACAATTTGTACTTTATTATCCTGTATGATGTACTCATCGTCGCGGTTAAACAGCGTATAGGCCTTCAGAAGCTGGTTTACGGTATGGATGCGCTCGCTTCGCTCGCTGAATACGCGGTATAATTCCTGCTTTTGCTCATTCATGCGAGCGCGTAAATCTTCCACTTTTGCGGCAATCAGGCGCTCCCGCTCTTCGGGCTCTATGCTTTCATCGGCGCGCATTTCTTTTTCGATCTGCGCTTTTTGCTGCTCAAAATCCTCTTCCAGTTTAGAGGTCTCGGTGCCGACATCGGGAATAACGAAGAAGTCTTCGTCCTCGCCCGTTTTGGTGATGAATTCCCGGCCCATATCGGTCATTTCGATGGAATTCTGCTTCTCATTCACAGAATAGTACATGGCTTCATCTACAAACGGCATATTTTTACCCTGCTCCTGCAGATAAAAATATTCGGTTTGCTGCACGATTTTCTGCACATGTCCGTCCTGCATCATCTTCTGAAACTTGCGGTTTTTGGGAAATCCCCGCTGTGCCCGGAACAGGCGCAGGCCGGCTTCCTGCTCGTCGCCTTCTTCGAGGTATTTTTCGGCCTCGCTCACAAATTTGGTGATGAGTCTTTTCTGGGCTTCTACCAAAGACTGAATGCGCGGCTTAAATTCGATAAACTTCTTACCTTTATCATCTTCGGGAACCGGCCCGGAAATGATGAGCGGGGTACGGGCCTCATCAATTAATACCGAATCCACCTCATCCACAATGGTGAAATGATGGCCGCGCTGCACCAGCTCGTCTTCGCGGCGGCACATATTATCGCGCAGATAATCGAAGCCGAACTCATTGTTGGTTCCGTAGGTAATATCGGCATGGTAGGCGGCCCGGCGTTCCGGGGTGTTCGGCTGATAGCGGTCGACACACTCGACGGTGAGGCCGTGGAAATTAAAAATAGGCTCGTTCCATTCGGCATCGCGTCGGGCCAGGTAGGTGTTAACGGTAACAACATGCACTCCGCGGCCTACCAGGGCATTCAAATAGGTTGGGAAAATCGAAACCAGGGTTTTGCCTTCTCCCGTTTTCATTTCGGCAATTTTTCCCTGATGCAGCACGATACCGCCAATAAGCTGCACGTCGTAGGGAATCATTTGCCATTCGATTTCAGTACCGGCCACTTCCCATTTCTGGCCCACAAACCGCCGGCAGGTTTCTTTCAACACCGCGTAGGCCTTGGGCAAGAGCTCATCGAGCACGCCTTCGACTTCGGCCAGATACTCTTCGTCGAGCTTTTCCAGCTCGCTGGAAAGGCTGCGGCGTTCTTCAATGCTAATAGATTCTTCGTTATTGTTGAGCCGTTCTTTCACCCGCTTAATATCGGCATCGATATCGGCTGTTGCCTCGCGTATCTGCTGCTTGAACTCCTCGGTGTACTGTTTGAGGCGTTCGTCGGAGACGGCCAGCAGCTCATCTTCGTAGCTCTTAATTTCTTCGAGCAGAGGCCGGATTGCTTTAATTTCCTTATCGCTGCTGGTGCCAAAAATTTTGGTGATACCTTTAATAATAGAGTCTAACATATCGATATGTTATGGTTTTAAAAAAAGAAAAAGGCCGTATGGCCCGCCCGTATGATTCAGGCACATGTTGCAAAAAAAGTGCCGTATTTGAAAAAGCCGGCATGTTGTGCGAAAGATTCTATGGCATCGCTAAAACGCTTTTTTGAGAACACCGGCGGTACCCGCCCGCCGGCAGACTAAAGTACGGCGAAAATAAAGAGGGTTCAATTGCAATACATAACGCACATCTGATAAAATCGTATTTCTTAGCATGCGGAAAAAATATGAAAGCGGCTGTTATGGAAGCACAAAAATGCGAAAAAGTCGCAGAAAAGGGTTTCAGATTCTTAACAAATAGCCTTATTTTTGGAGTCTTTTGCGATTTACATCGCGCACTTCATAAATAGTGCATATCCCGTTCGCAACAGGTGGTATTTTTATCCGCTTGCGGGCCGGGCAAAAGGTGCAGCACGCAGCCAACAGATCTTCTCCACAGCATGAAAGCCGATTTTTCCGGCTCGTTTATGTTTTGTTCATATATTAATTAAAACTCAAGATTACGCCTCTTTATTATGAAACGCACGTACCAGCCAAGCCGCCGCAAACGCGCCAACAAGCATGGATTTCGGGCCCGCATGGCCACCGCCGACGGCCGTAAAGTACTCAAGCGCCGTCGCGCAAAAGGCCGCCACCGCCTTACGGTAAGCGATGAGCGTTCCTCGAAATAAGCCGGGAGCGCAGCTTGCAGCACTTCAGCCTTTCTATAGTGTAGCAACCCCGCCGGCTGTTCCCCCGGGATACAGCCGGCGCTGTACGCTTCCCCGCCGCCATATTCTGAAGCATCCGCTGGCCTTCAGCCGTATTTTTCAGAACGCAACACGGCAGCCGGGCCGCAGCGTAGATGCGCGCCGCTTGTTTTTATTGGATTCTAAACAACTTCGGGAGCCGGTGCCGGCAACAGATGCTATGCTGCAAATGCCTGATATGTTGCGTCCGGTGCGTATTTACGCCGGGTTTACGGTTGCCAAACGCAACGGGAACGCGCCCTATCGCAATCGCTGCAAACGCCTGATGCGCGAGGCGTACAGAAAACACCGGCATCTGCTGGCCGATTTTCGCATGGGAGTCCCCGAAAGCGAGCTATGGCCCGCAAATGCGGCCTTCGTGCTGCATCTGGTTTTTTCTATTCGCCGCGGGGTACATTCTTATGAACAGGTGCAGGCCGATATACGCCGCCATATTCTGGATATCCGCGGTAGCAGGCCGGCGGGCTGTAGTGCTGAATAGTCGTCCTATGAAACATATTCTCCTTTTTTTAATAGAATTCTATCGTATTGCTATTTCTCCGTATTTTCCATCTTCATGCCGGTACCACCCGACATGCAGCAGCTACGCTAAACAGGCCATAAAGCGCTGCGGAGCCTTAAAAGGAAGCTGGCTGGCGACCCGGCGCATTCTTAGTTGCCACCCGTGGAGTAAAGGCGGGCATGATCCCGTTCCCGACTGCTCTGCTGCCGCATCCCGGCAGGCAACAAAACGCCGGAGCTAAATACTGTTTGTTAACTCATTGCCTGAAAACCGCTTTAAAAGCGCCCATATCTAAACTCGTCGTACTTTTTTATTTTGGATCGTAATCAGTTTATCGGAATTATTCTCATCACGGCGGTGATGTTTGCCTGGATGTATTACATGGCCCCGTCGGATGCAGAATTAGAACGCATGCAGCGCGAGCAGGCCGCCCGCGATAGTCTTGATGCTATTGCACAAGCCGAGGGTTTTGAATCAGATGAGCAACGCCGCGATGCCATGCCCGATACGGGCGAGGAAACTGACCGGGCAGAGGCTTCTTCCCTGGGCAGTTTTGCGAATACAACGGCCACCGACACGCTGTTAACAACGGTAGAAACGCCCTATTACCGCATGTTATTTACTACCGTCGGCGGCGGTCCGGCACAAGTGGAGCTGCTGCAGCACGATAAATACGACGGCACGAAAGTTAACCTTCTCGCAGATACGCTGCGGTCGGCCTATAGCGTGGGCTTTCTTTCCACCGAGAACTACAATATCGACTCCCACGATCTGCTGTTTAAGCAACGCCACAGCCAGCAGGATATCCGGCTCGAAGCCGGCGAGGAACAACAGCTAATCTACGATCTGGAGCTCGAAGACGGCCGCACGCTTACCTTCGAATATACCATTAGCGGAGACGGCTACCAGCTCGGCCTGGATATTTATTTCGACGGGATGCGCGAGCTCGTCAGCGGCTCTTATTATGAGTTTGGCTGGCAGCCCCGCCTCCGCACTACCGAAGAATCGCGCGATCAGGAATCGCAATATTCGGCCGCATACGTGTATTTAGGCGGGGTCCTGGAAAACCTTCAGCTTACCGAGGCCGGCTCGGAGCGGGAAAGCATTACCGGTGA
>JBMCPG010000085.1:0-6350 GCA_048626035.1 Cyclonatronaceae bacterium | reverse complement strand
ATCGCAATGACCAAACCTTCCGCGCTGTACGCACCTTTCGTAACCTGATTGAGGATTTTCCGGGCAGCAGTTTTGGCGAGCAGGCGCAGTATAGCATCGGCTATATTTATCTATTGTCTGAAAACTACGCTCAGGCTATTGAGGAGTTCGAGACTACCATCTCCCGTTTTCCGGATTCGCGCTGGGCCTCGCGGGCGCAGTTTAACATCGGTAATGCCCATTTTAACGCCCGCGAATACGAACAGGCGATTGCCGCCTACGAGCAGGTGCTGGAAACATACCCGCAAAGCAGCCTGATTATCGAGGCTATAGACGGCATTCAGTTTTCCCGGGAGGCGGCCGGTATGGAAGACAACAGTACGCAGCGGCTGGAAGAATTTATTGCCCAGAATCCGCAGGCCGGTACGGCCGATGATCTGCGCTTTCGCCAGGCCCGGGGACTGCTGGAAACCGGCGATTATGAAGGAGCTGTAGCCGCCCTGGAGCAGTATATAAGGATCACAAATAAGGAGCAACAAATAGCCGAAGCACGATTTCTGATCGGCGAAGCCCATCGCCGGGATGGCGCAGATGAGCAGGCACTGGCCGCCTATGAGGAGGTTGTAGAGGAGTTTCCGCAGCGGGAAGAGGCTACGCAGGCGCTGCTGGAAATGAGCGGATTGTATATGCAAAATGAGAACTATGAGCGCGGGCTTGCTACCTACCGGCAGCTCAGCGAACGCCAGGCGGAGAACAGCATTCGCTTCCGCGCGTTTTTAGGCATGGCCGAAGCCGCCCTGGCGCTGGAGCAGCCTGCCGAGGCCGCTGCCTATTTAGATGAAGCCGCCGGGCTTACAGGCAGCAGCCGCCAAAATGCAGACAGGCTGGCCCTGGAACGTGCCAATGTGGCGTTTCAGCGGGGAAATTATGAAGATGCTTCTGCCACCTATCGCAGCCTGGCAGAGAGCAACACCGGCGCAGTAGGCGCACAGGCGCAGTTCAAGCTCGGGCGCAGCCTTCAGGAGCAGGGCAACCATCTCGATGCGCTTCAGGCATTCAGCAACTTGCGCATCTTTTTCGGCGCCTACACCGAATGGGTGGCCGAAGGAATGCTGGCCGCCATGGATTCGCACCTGGCGCTCAACGACCGCGCGGCCGCCGAAGATCTGCGCGAGCGCATTCGTGAAGTGTATCCCGACTCAGAATACCTGCGCCGCGCTACGGCCCGCCTGGATTAAAGCCCCGCCGGGAAAGCGCTTTATTGCCGTATGCAGGCTTCTTTATGATTGTATTTTATATATTTAAATGCGCTCTCCGCAAAATTTTGTATTTTTTGGCTTGTTCTTTGTAGATCGTATCCAAAACGGCGGCTTCCGCCAAGCCTTTCTCTGAAGGCTTCACTCTTCATCTTTATATTTGTTATGGCTATATCGGTTTCGCCCGTAGCGTCGCTGCGCGGCAGCCTTAACGATTTGCCTGCCGATAAATCTATCGCCCACCGGGCGGCGCTTATTGCAGGTATTTCGCGCGGTAAATCCATCATTACAAACTACTCGAAAGCAGACGATCCGCAGAGTACGCTGGCGTGTTTGCGGCAGTTGGGCGTCCGGCTGGAAAGCAGCAGCGGCGGCAGTAAGGTGGTTATACATGGCAAAGGCCGCCATGCCCTCAATCCAGTGCAAAACGAAGCAGGCGCGGCCAGGCTGGACTGTGGCAACTCCGGCACTACCATGCGGCTGCTTAGCGGCATCGTGGCCGGAGCGAATCTTGAACTCAGCCTTACCGGCGATGCCTCTTTGTCTGCCCGCCCGATGGGCCGCGTACTGCATCCGCTTCAGCAAATGGGCGCGCTCTGGCACACTAATGAAGGCCAGGGTGAAGAAGTAGAGTCGCCAAAAGCGCCGCTGCATTTCCAGAAACATCAGGGCTTGCAAGGCATTCGCTACGAGTTGCCCATGCCCAGCGCTCAGGTAAAATCCTGCCTGCTGCTGGCCGGCCTGTATGCCTCCGGCGAAACCGAAATCGTGGAATTTACCCCAAGCCGGGACCATACAGAACGTATGTTAGGCCTTGAGACACAATACAATGCGGACGGCTCGCGCGTCATCAAGAGCAGCCGGGAAGTAGAGTTGCGCGGATTTGACTTGCACATTCCGGGCGATATTTCCGGCGCGGCATTTTGGATGGTTGCCGGCAGTATTGTTGAAGATGCCAACATCCGCATCCCCCGGGTAGGCGTGAATCCCTCCCGGGCGGCCGTAATTGATATTCTTAAGCGTATGAATGCCGATGTGCAGGTATATCATGAAAAAGGAGAGCAAGACCATACCAGCAGCAACGCTTCGGGCGAGCCTATGGCGAATCTTCAAATTCGCCCGGCACGCCTGAAAGCTACAGCTCTCACGCGTAGCGAAATCCCGAATGCTATCGACGAAATTCCGGTGCTGGCCGTGGCGATGTGCTTTGCTGAAGGCATTTCAGAAATCCGTAAAGCCAAGGAATTACGTAAAAAAGAAACCGACCGTATCTCAGCCGTAGTAGAGATGGTTCAGCGCGCCGGAGGAACTATTGAGGAGCACGAAGACGGCTTCACCATTGTCGGAAACCCGGATTTCATACCAAAGGCGGTAAGCTACAATTCGTATCACGATCATCGTATTGCCATGGCTGCCAGCATTCTGGCGCTCCGGGCCGCCGCTGGAACTCAAAGCCGTATAGAAGGCGCAGAATGCGTGAATATTTCCTATCCCAATTTCTACGCCCATCTGGAAGAGCTCACCAAGAACTAAAGCCGTTGACAGAACGGCAGAGCCGGAAAAAGGGCGGAAAACTTGGCATCATATTTGTTTCTTCCTTGATGAAAATACAGTGTATTAGTGCAATGTGTGCGAACCACAGAATTTTAATAAGCAAACATGAAAGAAGGTGCTGCTAAATTTTGAGGCTTGAATCTTAATGTTTGGCAACGCTTTCCGAAAAAACGAATAAATCCAGGAAAAAAATCATGGGAAAAATAATAGGAATTGACCTCGGCACCACGAATTCTTGTGTGGCCGTTATGGAAGGAAACGATCCGGTTGTTGTGCCAAATTCAGAAGGCGGCCGCACGACTCCTTCCGTTGTAGCTTTTTCTAAAGACGGCGAGCGCCTTATTGGTGCACCGGCAAAACGCCAGGCCATCACAAATCCATCAAAAACAATTGCTTCTATTAAGCGTTTCATGGGTCGGCGCTACGACGAAGTAAGCGGCGAAATCGAAGATAGCCCTTATAAAGTGGTAAAGGGCGACGACAACACCGCCCGCGTTGAAATTGAAGATCGCAAGTATGCGCCGCAGGAAATTTCGGCCATGGTATTGCAGAAAATGAAGCAGACGGCTGAAGAGTATGTAGGCGAGAAAATTACCGAAGCCGTTATCACGGTACCGGCCTATTTCAACGACGCGCAGCGTAAAGCAACCCAAGAAGCTGGCGCTATTGCCGGACTGGAAGTTAAGCGCATCATTAATGAGCCTACGGCGGCGGCACTGGCCTACGGACTCGACAAAAAGGATAAAAACCAGACCATCGCTGTATATGACCTCGGCGGCGGTACATTTGATATTTCTATTCTTGAGCTGGGTGATGGCGTATTTGAAGTAAAATCTACCAGTGGCGATACCCACCTCGGTGGCGATGACTTCGACTCCCGCATCATCAAACACTTGGTTAGCGAGTTTAAAAATTCTGATGGCATCGACCTGAGCAAAGATGCTATGGCAATGCAGCGTCTGAAAGATGCAGCAGAAAAAGCTAAGATTGAGCTCTCCAGCTCCACAAAAACGAATATCAACCTTCCGTTTATTACCGCCGACCAGAGCGGGCCGAAGCACCTCAATATTGACTTGTCCCGCTCCAAGTTTGAGCAACTTGTTGATGATTTGGTGAAGCGTACGCTTGAACCTTGTCAGCGCGCCCTGAAAGATGCGAAAGTTTCTAAATCGGAAATCGACCAGGTTATTCTGGTGGGCGGCTCTACCCGTATTCCTAAAATTCAGGAAGCCGTCAAAGAGTTTTATGGCAAAGAAGCCAGCAAGGGCGTAAACCCCGATGAAGTAGTTGCTATCGGTGCTGCTATTCAGGGCGGCGTGTTGGCCGGCGATGTTAAAGACGTGATTCTGCTTGATGTAACCCCGCTTTCCCTCGGTATTGAAACCCTGGGCGGCGTGATGACCAAGCTGATTGACGCAAACACCACGATCCCGACCAGCAAGAAGGAAACGTTCTCCACGGCGGCCGATAATCAAACCTCGGTGGAAATCCACGTGCTTCAGGGCGAACGTACCAAAGCGGCCGATAACCGCACGCTTGGAAAATTCCACCTCGACGGTATCCCGCCGGCTCCGCGTGGCGTTCCGCAAGTTGAGGTTACCTTCGATATTGATGCCAACGGCGTGCTGAACGTAAGCGCTAAAGATAACGCCAGTGGTAAAGAACAAACCATCCGCATCGAGTCCAGCTCCGGCCTTTCTGAGGAAGAAATCGAAAACATGCGCAAAGCAGCTGAAGAAAACGCCGATGAGGATAAAAAACTCAAAGAGCGTATCGACAAGCTCAACGCTGCTGACTCGCTGATTTTCAGCACGGAGAAAAACCTGAAGGAGTATGGCGAAAAGCTTTCTGAAGGCAATAAAACCGCCATCGAAACGGCGCTAAACGAGCTCAAAGAGGCCCACAAAGCCGAAAACGTAGAGCAGCTCGATGAGCTCACCGAAAAGCTGAATAAAGCCTGGGCCGACGCCTCACAAGAAATGCAGGCGGCCGCAGCTCAGCAGCAGGGAGGCGGTGCAGAAGGCGCATCCGGCGAAAATGGCGAACAAAAAGCCGAAAGCGACGATGATGCCGTAGATGCCGATTATGAAGTAGTGGATGATGAAGATAAGAAAAAAGACTGATCTTACTTTTCGTCTTTCCGGCTTCATAAAAGCCTGAATCTTGAATCCCGTTCTGATGTACTCCATCGGGGCGGGATTTTTTTTTGCTGTATATCTGAAAATATGATGGTCCCGCCACCGGGTTTAAAACTGCTCCTCGCCCCATATCCGTGCCCAAAGCAGGCCGAGAGAGCGCCGCTCGCGTTGCGGCTCAACGTTTAACTCAATACGCTTTACCTGAAGCTCGTCTTCTTTGGGCTGCATCAAATAAGAAAAAGCGTAGGGCGTGGTTTCATCATCGCTGAACTCGCTTACCCGGCCGAAGCGTAAATCATTGAATACAAATCCATCAGGATGTTGTTCAATCTGGTAAAAACCCTCGCTCACCCATCGCAATCGCTGCATACCGCGCTTGCTTTGCCAGCCGGCTATGCGATGATGATGCCCTTCAAGCCGGTAAAGCTTAATTTCTGCTTTGCCGTCGGCCAGCGAAAAATACCCGGTGTGGTACACATCTGTGCCCTGCTCGCGCCCGATGCCCCGCCATAGCAAATTATTGAACAGCGTCGGCTTTATATCGGTTTTGGCCACTTCTATGCCTGCTTCAGAAAAAGCATTCATAAACTGCTTTTCCACATATAATTTATTGATGATGGTTCCGCCCAAGTAGAGGCATGCAAGCAATAAAGCTACCGTGCTTATCAGATGGCGAAAGGGCAGCCCCCGCCGCAGCAACGAGAGTGCGCTTACCGCTAAAAGCAGCGGCAGGGTAAACAGCGGATCGATGATGGAAATGGTGCTCAGGGCTATGGCTTCACTCGTGAATGGGAGGTAAATCTGCGTGCCGTAGGAGGTGAAGCTATCCAGCAAAATATGACTGAGCTGGGTGATGAGCGCCAGAAAAGTCCATTGTAAAAAACTGGCTGAGGCGGGCCGGGACGAGGCTTTCCGGCGGCTCAAAAACGCATCGGCCCGCCGGCAGAGCCAGCCTAAAAGTGGCGAAGTAAATATAATAAAGACAAAAGAATGAGTGATTCCGCGATGAAATACAAGCTTGTCGATATCGCTCATGAACAGGCCTAAAAACACGTCAATATCCGGCACGAGCGCGGTGAAAGCTCCGGCGGCGAGCACTTTTTTTCCAGTTTCGCGGCCAAGCACCGATTCGCCAATAGCTGCCCCAAGCAGGGCATGAGTTAAAGAATCCATGACAACAAAAGTTAGTGCTGAGGCTTAAAATTCTATGCCAAGGTGATATTGCACAATTAAAGGATTACGGCGGCTGCCCATCACCGCAATATTGACGGGCGCAATAAGCGTATTGATGCCCAGCCCGAAACTCCAGCCGATACGCAGCGGGGTATTGTTGAAATCAATATCATACAAATATTCGGTGCTTGCCACGTTGCCCATGGCAATAACATAACGATTGGGCAAAAATTCGTACTGAATTCCGCTT
>JBMCPG010000084.1:0-6362 GCA_048626035.1 Cyclonatronaceae bacterium | reverse complement strand
CTGCGCAAAAACCGCAGGCATTACGATGCGCTGGTCCTCAAGTCGTTGAGCAACGCTTTTCTGGCCCGTATGCACGCCAATCGTGAAAGCTGGTACAGAGCCTTCCGGCACGGCCGGGTAGCCTTCAATATTCTGCAAAATACAGTACAAATTTATCCTGAAATTTCAGCCGATGCCGCCTTTGGATTTGGGCTTTACAGCTATTTTACGGCTTATATTAAAGATGAATACAGCCTTGTAAAAGCTGTTTCATGGATGCTGCCCGCCGGGGATCGCGCCCTCGGGCTGGAGCGACTGCAGGAAGCGGCTGAAAACGGCGTATTCGTTAAACCAGAAGCGGCCTATTTTTTAGGACACATCAATTTGCATTATGAAAAAGCGCCGGACCGGGCCGAAACATATTTAACCGAGCTTCAGGAAAATCATCCGCGTAATAGTTTTTTTAACCGGCTGCTGTTGCGCACTTATTTTCAACAAAACCGGCAGGCCGAAGCAACCCGGCTTAACGAAGAGCTGCTCCAGCGTTATGAAGCCCGGGCAGAGACCTTAAGCACAGAGCAGGCGTCATCATCGCTTACAGAACAGGCCCGGCGCAACGCCGTTTTAGCTACGCTTGAGGAGCTTTATACCATTCGCGGACAGCTTTTTTATCAGGAATTTAACTATGATGAAGCCATTCTTGCCTTTCAGGAAGTCCTTTCCCTGCAGCCACAACTGACCGGCGGGGCGGCAAGGCGGCATCAGCGCATCGCAGCCTATAAGCTTGGGCGCAGCTATGTGCGGCAGAGCAATAAAGAAGCCGCAATTCCCTATTTTGAAGCATTGGCAAACGCCGATAGCGACGACGGCCTGCGGGAACTTGCCGAAGCCGAACTCCGGCGTATAAAAGAATGAACCGGCAGGCTTTCAGGCAGATCGCTTTCCCCTGATGCCGCCACTCTTGTTCAACATTTCATATTTCAGCTTATGAACCTGTTTTTGTCCCGGCAGCACACACCGCCTGTAACTTCCCGGTATTTTGGCAATTTGCTTTTTATTGTAGCCCTGCTGCTGTTTTATGGAGGCGGCTGCGGCGGCGGGAACGGATCGGACTCAGAGCCGGTATCTTCAGAAATGGCGTCCGAAATGGCAAGCTTCGACAGCAGCCCGCAGCAAGCTATGCGCAGCTCCACGGGAAACACTGCCGTAAATAATGAGCAAGCGCGCGAGCAGACAAACGGGCAGCAGCGCAAACTCATCACCGATGGCCAGGTTTCGTTTGAAGTCCGCGATTTGGGCGAAACCCGCCGTAAAGTAGCTGAGGCGGTCGAAAAGTACGAAGCCTATATTTCATCTGACGAGGAATACAACGCCGACGGGCGCCGCAGCATCAATATGCAAATTCGCGTGCCTGCCCGGCATTTCGATACCTTGCTTGCCGAAGTTACTTCCGATATCCTGCAGCTCGAAAGCAAACAGATTAACGTGCGCGACGTAACCGAAGAATTCGTGGATGTGCAGGCGCGTTTACGAAGCAAAAAAGAACTCGAAGCTCGCTATGCCGAGTTGCTTGAACAAGCCCGGGCCGTTTCCGATATGCTCGAAATTGAGCGGCAGATGGAACAGCTCCGGGGGCAGATCGAATCTATAGAAGGCCGGCTTCAGTACTTGCAAAATCAGGTAGCTCTCTCCACCCTCCGCCTCAACTTTTACGAGCTCCGGCCTTCCGATATGCAGTTTGGGCGCGAGTTTCTTGATGGTCTGGGCAGCGGCTGGAACAATCTGATTTCTTTTTTCCTGTTTATGCTGCGGCTCTGGCCGTTTGTTGTTATTCTGGCCGGGCTGGTATGGGCTACGCTGCGCTGGCGCAAAAAGCGTAAAAAAAAGACTTAGGAATCGAGCGCTTCAAGCAGCGGCTGCGAATATCCGGCGGCGGCCGGTTCGCTAAGCGACTCCGGAAGCGCCTGTGGTCCGCATAAATTCTTGCGGCTTCCTGCTGCCCGGGCGCATTTTTTACACACAAAACGCGGCTGCGCTACCAAAGGCATAATCTCGTGCAGATGCTCTTTAACGTCTTTCTTGTCGAGTTTACAGAACGATTTATTCAGTTTTGCCATAATTAACACAAATCTAACGAGAGGTTTTTGAACAGTGAAATAGCTTTGATATTTAAGACAAAGCTTATTCATAACGATTCAAAATAAGAAAGAAATATGTTTTTTTTGTAATGATTTTCTGCCCGCACTCACCAGGTCCATCGGTAGAGTCGTGGAGAACGCTGAACCCAATGCGGAGCAGCTACATAGCGATAGCGCATGTGCACCAGTGGCCAGAACAAGCGGTAATGAATGCGCGCCGGCCGTATATATTCGGTGATACCTTTGGCTTGTTCAATACGCTGCTGTGCGCCGGCATCCAGGATAGCCTCACTTAAAAAACGGTAATAAAACGGCCCCGAATCGATCGCTTGAGACTGCTGTATCATAACTTTTACACCTTCTTTTCCCCCGTTTTCTTCCTTCAGTTCTATAATGCGGGCGGCCGGCAGCATAAAAGCATTGCTCATGAAGCCTTCCAGGTGGCCGGAAGTAAGTGTATGCTGCAGTTTTAGCTGCCCATCGAGTAGCCAGGCTTTGTAGGAAAGCCCGGCCTCGGTGCGCATCAAATAGTAAATGAGGGTATGTTCAGGAAAGTGAAACCGCCCCCAGTACCAGTCTGTAAACTCGTTTCTCATGGGCTCGCTACCCAGATTATGATCGTGATAGCCGATGCCTGTCCATTCAATTTGCTGCCAGCCGCTAACGGCCGAATGCAGCTCCAGCCGGGCATCTACGCTGGCGCGCGGCTGCGTAAGATTCCAGCCGTGCCCATCCTGGCTTGGTTTCAAGGTGTTGCCTGCGGCGGTTTCCTGCCCAAACAAAGAACCTTCGGGCGCGTCGGCGCGAAACACAAGCCTTCCACTGAGCTTGTCGCCACTGGGCAAGGTTTCGTCTATAAAGAGATGATGCTCCAGTTTTTTATGCGTATTATCATAACGCAGGGAAAGCGAGTTTTTTCCTATCTTAAGCGAAATTTCAGACAGATGTTCATTTAGTGGCCGGATTTCAGGATAAAAAGCAGCTTGTGCCGGCGGGTACTCGCTGGTGCTGTAAAAAACCGGTTTTCCCTCGTAGTACAGGCTAACAGTAATCGCCGGATGGCCTGCCGGCCGTGCCCGCTCCGGATGTTCTTCTACAGCGCGGTTATAAGCCGTGGAAAAAGGGCATCCATCATAATAAATAACCACAAGGTGCCATTTATTCTGAGCGTCGGCCGCATCAAAATACCACCATTCATAGCTTCCCGGCCCGGATTTTGGTTGAGGCTGATCTAAATGAAATGCTGAGCTAATATGCATGTATTTACAACAGGCGCAGGTAGCCTGTATATTATAATTATTTAAATAGTTTTAAGAACCAAAGCGTGCCGGATATATTTCAGGCTGTTTTAAATAAAATACGCAATATGAAAGCCTCTCGTGTGTGCTTTCTGCTCTCATTTAATGCCGTTCTGGTAAAAATAGTTTTCTCGCATAAATTAATAAACTGCGCTGTCAAAGTATGCTTGAGCAGCCAGCTAAATAACCGGAGTATCTGTTTTGTCCCTTTCTTTTCTCGATGTCCTATTGTTAACCGGACTCCTCTTCATAGGTGGAATCACGCTTGTTTTGCTGCGTAACCGCGTTCATTTTCGCCGGCTTCGCCGAGTGCCGGAAGGCGGCAGCGGGTATTCGGTGGGCATTTGTATTCCGGCACGAAATGAAGAACAAAACCTGAACCGATGCCTGGATCATGCCCTTGCCCAGCGCCATGAAAAAACCACCGTTTACGTACTAAACGATCGCTCGAGCGACGCTACCGGCAGTATTCTGGAACACTACAAGCGGTCTTATGGCGAGAAGCTACAAATCTTATACGGCCGCACAAAACCCGACTCCTGGCTGGGAAAACCTCATGCATGCGCCCAACTTGCGGCCCGCGCCGGCGCTCAGGATAAATGCGATATTTTGCTGTTTGCAGATGCCGACACCTGGCTCGAACCCGGCACCGCCGGACGCACGGCCGGGATTTTTGCCCGCGCACCCATAGATTTTTTTACCGTGTGGCCCGAGCAGCGGAGCGGAAGCCGCTGGGAGCGTATTGTGGTTCCTTTAGTTTACTACGCGCTTTTAGGATTACTGCCGGTAATGTACACAGAACGAAAACCCCGCTGGATGCCCGCCTTCTTCCACCGGCGCTACCGGGCCATGTTTGCCGCCGCATGCGGGCAGTTTATGGCCTTTCGCCGGGATGCCTACGAAGCTATTGGCGGGCACACGGCCGTGCGAAACGAAGTTGTCGAAGATGTGATGCTCGCCCGGAACGTAATGCAAGCCGGGCTTAAGATGCGCATGTACCACGGCGTAGGCAGCGTTTTCTGCCGTATGTATGATTCTGAAAAAAGCATGTTTGAGGGCTTTCGGAAAAACTTTTTAGCGGGCTTCGACTATAATATTCCGCTCTTCGTGAGCATGGCCCTTCTGCATTTCATCACCTTTATACTCCCGCTTTTTGTACTTATTTTCGCAGCGTTTCAACCGGAAACGGTCTCCTTGTTTTCGATATGGGCTTCGGTAGCCTTGCTGCTGCTTCCCATACTGCATCGCCTGCTGCTTGGCACATGGATGCAATGGCCCAAGCGGTTCGCCTTTACCCATATTTTAGGTGTGCTCTGGTTTCAGCGGCTCGGCCTTATCGCGCTTTGGGATTACCTGAGCGACCGCGACGTACACTGGAAAGGAGAGCGAATCGGGCGTAAATAATGCGCAAAATTGCAACAGCATTATGATTTCGATATCAGCTATAAAAGCATCATATTAGGGTATGAAACGAATTATTGAAAAATACCTTACCTACCTGCGCATCGAGCGCAACGCCTCGCCGCACACTATTAAATCGTATCGTAAAGACCTCGGGGACTTTAGCACATTCCTGCAGCAAGAAGAGCTGCAAAGCTTTAAAGACATCACCCAAATTACGCGCTTCACGATTCGCGCCTGGATGGGGCATCTCAGCGATGCGGGCATGGCCAAAAGTACGATTGGCCGCAAGATTTCCTGCCTTAAATCTTTTTTTAAGTACACTTTTGCGCGTGGCATTACCGAAGAAAATCCGGCCGCACGGGTTTCAGTGCCCAAAAAAGAAAAGCGGCTGCCGACTTCTATTCAGCAGGCCGACATCAGCCGGATGTTCGATCTCATGCCCTCTGAAACCGACTGGGACGTGCAGAACCGCGCCATCATGGAGCTGTTTTACGCTACCGGCATCCGCCTGAGCGAACTGGTTTCCATTAACGTGCGCGACGTAAATATGAGCTCCGATTTTATCCGGATTATGGGAAAGGGCTCCAAAGAACGCTACGTGCCCTACGGCGGTTCGGCGCGCGAGGTGTTGCTGCAGTGGATACGTCTGCGCCGCAAATATATAGCCACCGATGCGCCGGAGGCCGATAAAAGCGCGCTTTTTTTATCTAAATCCGGCCGGCGCATCTACACCGTAGCCGTGCAGCGTATGGTGCGCAAATGTATTAACCGGGTGATGCATACGGGCAAAAAAAGCCCGCACGTGCTTCGCCACAGCTTTGCAACCCACATGATGAATAAGGGTGCCGATATTCGCGTTATTAAAGAATTACTTGGCCATGCCGCCCTCACATCTACTCAGATATACGTACATACCAGCGTAGAACATCTCAAATCAGTTTATGCACGTGCACACCCGCGACAGCTCCCGTCCGGGCACTCCGAAGAGGAAGAAACGCCGAAGCCGCCGCAGAAGCCATCACCCTGAAAAATATATTTTTTTAATCTTCTGACTTGCGCCGGCTCGGGCAAATTTCGTATCTAAGAACGTTGCCTTTACGCACATACATTCGGTCTGATACATATTTCTGACAAAGCGAAGCCCATAAAATAAAATCCATTCCATCGCATTTTGTATAGCACCAAAGAGAAACACATGGCCGTAAAAATGGCCTGAACGCCATTACGGCTATATTTAATAACCTTAAAATAAAGGATCTAAACATGAACACCACATTCACTGCCCGGCATTTTGAAGCCAGCAAGCGCCTGCACAACCACGCTTTAGAATCGGTTGAGAAGCTCACCAAATTTTATGATGCCATTCTGGACTGCGATATTATTATGCAGCCCACCAACGACCACGACGAACCCCAATCTACCGAGCTTACACTTAAAGTAAAGGGCGATTTGCTCCAGGCTAAGGAGCAGGCTGCAACCTACGAACAATCCCTTAAAAAAGCGATTGAAAACATGTCGCGGCAGCTCAAAAAATATAAAGATA
>JBMCPG010000083.1:0-6369 GCA_048626035.1 Cyclonatronaceae bacterium | reverse complement strand
TTACGGATACGGCGGCAGGTTTCGAAGTTCTGCGGCCCTGCGGCGGGCGGGCTGTAGCTTATTTTCTTTCGCACTTTTAACACAACAGCGGCTATTTTTTCCGTTGTCATGCAGGTTCATAAAACAAGCGTTATCTTTACAGCCTGAAGCCTTTTTTATCTCCTGCTATTCTGTATATGTCTTTTTACCCTTGTTTCTGCATTTTATCACCCAATAGCCGTGCTTTTTTCCTGGCCTGCATAGCTGGTTTGCTGAGCGTATTTGCTAATTTATTGCCGGCCATAGCAGCCGGGGAAACTGCGCCAGCCAGTAATATAGCTCAGGATACAGAAACCATCAGGCTCGAAGCGATTTCTACGGCCGATCGCTCCGATGGCTTGGGTTATGTGGTACGTTTTCATTTTACGGCCCGCCCGGATTCGTTTAAAGTGATTCAGCCAGAGGCCGGGCACACTCAAATGGTGATCTATCACTCCGATATCAAGTATGATGATGTCCGGCTTCCGCAGTCGCAAGTGTTTTCTTCTTTTGAAATCAGCGATATTCCAAACGGCATTGGCCTCGACATCCGCTTTTTATCTGCCGAACAGCGCGGCAACGACCGGGTATTTATAGCCAGGGCATATCCAGATCAAAACGGCCAGCATATTCTGCTTGGCTATACCGAAATTTCCAAACCAGAGATGCAAATGCTTAGTGATGGCATCGAGGCCTTGAACTGGGATACGATGAGTGAGCAAGAGCTGAGCGAGGCAGCGCCTGCCCCCGAACAAGCCCCGGCCGATACCGCCGCCACACTTCCGCAGGAAGACATTTTAGCCGAGAATGAAGATGCCTTAATTAACGTAAACCGCTCAGCCATACGCTTCGATACCATCATCCTCGATGCCGGGCACGGCGGGCGCGATCCCGGCGCCGTGAGCCCGAGCGGCCGCTACGAAAAAGACATCGTGCTGGCCGTTGCCAAAAAAGTAGGCGAGTATATCAAAGAATACCTCCCGGAATTGAACGTCGTTTATACCCGCGAAGACGATACTTTTATTGGCCTGGCCGAGCGGGGGCGCATCGCCAACCGCAACCAGGGGAATCTTTTTATTTCTATCCACACCAATTCTTATTCGGGGCGCCGTGCCAGTGGGGTAGAGTTTTATTTCCTCGGTACCGGCCGCTCTCAGTCTGCCCTGGAGGTCATGCAGCGCGAAAACAGCGTAATTCGTTTTGAAGAAGGTGAAGATGCCACAACCGAATTGACTCGTGACCAACTTATGGTGTATGAACTTCAAAATATTGGCAATATGGCTATGAGCCAAAAGTTTGCCGAGTTTTTGAATCAGCAGTTTTCTGAGCGGGCGCAGCGGCGCTCCAGGGGCGTAAAACAAGCCGGTCTGCAGGTGCTTTTTGAGGCTTCCATGCCCGGCGTGCTGGCAGAAATCGGGTTTATTTCTAATGCCCAGGAAGAGCAGTTTATGACCAGCGAGTATGGCCAGAGCATTCTTGCTTCCGCTATTTTTCGTGCGGTGCGCGAGTATAAAAACTTCACCGAGCGCACGCAGAACCGCGAGCAGCGCGAGGAATAAAATCCCGCAGAATATGGCGAAATAGACCTTTATGCTCAACATTCCCCTTCCTCCCTTTCCCCTTTAACCTTTTCCCTTTAACCTTTTCCTTGATGCATCCTTTTGTTATCGGCGTTGCCGGGGGTAGCGGCAGCGGTAAAACCACAGTTGTAAATCACATCATTGAAGCAGTTGGCGGCCAGCAAATGGTGTTGCTGCAGCACGATTCCTATTACCGCGACCTCAAGCATATTCCCTTTGAAGAGCGCCTCAGGCAAAATTACGACCATCCTTCTTCGCTGGAAACCGAGCTGCTTATTCGCCATGTGCAGGCTCTGCAAAACGGTTATAGCATCAAAGCGCCGATCTACGATTTCAAAAACCACGTTCGGGCCGAGGTCTATAATACCTACACGCCTATGCCTATTATTTTAGTGGATGGCATTCTTATTTTTTATGAAAAAGAATTGCGAGACCTTATGGATATCAAAATATTCGTAGATACCGACGATGATCTGCGCCTGCTTCGCCGCCTTAAGCGCGACATCACCGAGCGTAAACGCAGCGTTGAAAGCGTGCTCGAACAATATGAAAATTTTGTGCGGCCAATGCATCTCGAGTTTGTAGAGCCTTCTAAGCGCTATGCCGATATCATTATCCCACACGGGGGCGAAAACCTTGCGGCGCTCGAAATCCTGAATACCTTTATTAACGAAAAAGTTACCCATCTTACAAGATGATGGCGCTTTTCCTTTAGGCTGCTTAAAAGCTAAAAAAGCCGCCGTATTGCATATACGGCGGCTTTTTTGCGGAACAGAAAATGGGAAATGCCGGCCGGCTCTCAGAAGCGGGCAATCCCGGCCAACTGATGCCCGTCCGGGATTTCGCTACGGTGCATGCCAAATACCTTTCCACTTTGGAAGAGGGTTTTTACGGCGGCTAAATCCAGCAGATCTTCAGCCGTTTGCCCGGAATGCTCCAGGCGTATTTCGTCTTCACTGAGAGCATAACGGCCCCATACATGCTCGTTTAAAGAAACAAAAAGCGTGTCGATGCGCCCTTGCACAGCAGCAGAAACCACTTCATCGACCCCGCTCAGGGTTTTACCAGTGTTTTTTAAGTCTTCGTACTGCTCGACAGCCTGCTGCTCTTCCTGCTCAAATACATCTTTAACGGCTCTCCAGCTGCGCTCGTGCAGCTCATCGAGACTAAAAGAATCAGGATTTCCACGCACGCCTTTCTCCAGCAGGCCTTCATGGGTATTCACATCATTATAAATCGGATGTAAATATTCGACCCCCGCCAGCACCAGAGGCACGCGCCGGTCGTCCAGAAAATTTGTGAGCTCTTTGTTGATTTGCCGGAAGAATTGCTCAATCAATACTTTTTGGTCTTCTTCACCGCCGCCCTGCCCGTGGAATAAGGCCGCGCGGCCGCCGCCAGCCGCTGTTACAGGCCCGCCAGTATGATACTGCTGAGATTCAATAAATTCGTCTATCTGCAGGGCGTTTACCAGGCTATCGGGCAGGAAATCATCATCAATATCAACCATGCTATACCGGGTGCCTTCATAAAGCTTCACTTTATTCTGGCTTAGCGAAAGCAGATAGTACAAGCCGTTGCCGTTAAGCAGCGGAATGAGTGGCTTGAGGTGATAGCGGTGTGAAACGATGGCCTGCTCGTCAAATTCAGCCGGAAATTGATTTACTTCAAAATGATTTTTTGAACGGAAGAGCACCAGCCCTTCACTCAGGTTTTGCCAGTTCGGGGTTTCATCCCTGAAGTTTTCCAGCGGGCGCAGCAGATGCTCTATTTCGTGATCGCGCAAGGATTGGGCTTTTAAGGCCTGTGTAACTTCATTAAGTAAGTTTTTGTAGCGGATTTTATCCTGCCGTATTTCGTTGCCTACTTTATGGGTGGGCATATAAATAGAAATGCATAGTTCTTCTTCTACCTGATGCAGCTCTTTAAGATAATCTACAGTGAGTCTTTTCATATACGTTTGCAATAAAATGGTGATAAAAAGTGCGTATCGGCCCGGCTTTAGCTAAACAGCAAGCCATTGTACGATGCCGATCCCTATTTAATATATACAACTTTTATATGATGTTCTTCATTCCGGCCAAAGCCGCGGCGGCAATCCGCTAAATCGCTTGGTTTTCCGGGAGACAGCCGCCCGGATGAGCGCTTCACTTCCGGCAATGCAAATGTGCTTTTTGGCCCGGGTTACGGCTGTATAGATGAGCTCGCGGGTGAGCACCGGAGAATCGTTCTGTGGAAGTGCCAGCAGTACGTTTTCGTATTCCGAACCCTGGCTTTTATGTACCGAAAGCGCCCAGCAGGTTTCCATTTCCTGAAGCTGCGCCGGCCGCCGAAGGCGTATCACTTCCTGCTGCTTTTGTTTGTCAAAAGCGGCTATTCCTACGCGTAGATGTTCGTTTTCGTCGCCGCTTACTTTCTGGGTAATGCCAAGATCGCCGTTAAACAGCCCCTGCTGGTAGTCATTCCGCGTCATGATAACGGGACGCCCATTGTACCAGGGGCTTCCGGTGCGTTTGCGTACGCCCAGCAGACGCTCGATGTGCTCGTTGAGGCCTTCCACGCCATCCTTTCCTCTTCGATGCGCGCTCAAAAGCTGGAATGCTTTCATGAGGGCGGCTTTTTCCGCCGGCGTTTTGCTATCATCTTTGTACCCATGATACTGCTTTTTTAATGAATCCCGCCATTCCTTCAAATACGATTCCGGCGTTGCCGGCAGCCAGCTTACGCCCTCAGGCGCTTCTTTGAGCAGCGCTATGGTGCCCTCTGCGTCGCCGGCATTAATGCAGGCCGCCAGCCGCCCGATACCGGAATCTGCCTTAAAACGATGGGAATAGGTGAGTTCTACGATGCTATCCTGAAGCGGCGCTTTTTGCCCGTTGCCGGCAGTTCCGGCCGGGCAATCCAGGCCAACAGCACGGCAGATTTTGGCAAAGCCGGAACTTAATTCATTGAGGTTTTCGGAGGCGCACAAGTCGGCAAAAACGGCGCCTGCTTCTACCGAAGCGAGTTGATATTTATCGCCGAGCAAAATGAGGCGGGCCGATTCGGGCAGGGCATCCAGCAGTTTGGCCATCAGGCCGATATCAATCATGGATGCTTCATCTATGATAATGATGTCGTAGGGCAGCGGATGCTCGCGGTGGTGCCGGAACGAGGCGCTGCGATAGCGCACGCCCAGCAGCCGGTGCAGGGTTTGGGTTTCCAGCGGAATGCGTCGCTTGAGTTCCGGCGTAAGCGGCAGCTCTTCCAGACCGCTCACCACCGATTCGCGCACCCGGTTGGCCGCTTTACCGGTTGGCGCGGCTATGGCAATGCGCAGGTTCCGCGCCTCGTTTTGTTCCAATAGCATAGCCAGCAGCCGGAGGACGGTATAGGTTTTGCCCGTGCCCGGCCCGCCGGTAATGATGGTCAGCTTTTGCGTAAGCGCCGCCACGCCTGCCATTTTTTGATAGTGCGCGCTTTCCCCGGACTCAAAATATCTGCCGAGCTGAGCTTTGGCCTGCTCTTGGGATCGGGTATCCAGAGCTATTTTTTGGGAGGCCAGCGCGCTCAAGGTTGCCGAAATGCGGTGCTCGTAGCTAAAAAAACGATTGAAATACAAGCGGCTGCCTTCCAGAACGAGCGGAAGCTGTGGCGGGACATCATCCTCGGGCTTCACGTGGGCGACCAGCGCAGAATCTTTGAAGTCCGGCAAAGATGGCCTGTAGCTTGTTAAATTGATTTCAGCCTGCCCCGGCCGGCCAAAAAACGCCTGGCCTTCCTGCGGCAAACGGCGCAGGTCGAGGGCAGAATGGCCCATGCGCGCGGCCGCCGAGAGCAGCGCGGCCGCCAGGATTACATGTGCGCTGCCTTCTCCTTTTTTTTTCAGAAATGCGCCAAAACCTATATCCAGGGCATTAAGGACGCCCATTTCGTACAGGTATTTTTGAACCTGACCGGGCGTTTGGGCCCGGCTGGCAGCAGGGCGTTGTTCGGCTGATGAAGCCCCGGCCGAAACCGGTGCGGGCTGATCGGGCAAAGATTCAAAGAGAGAGCCAGGGCGATATTCCATAGATGAAAAGACGTGAAAACAGGTAAATAATATTTGTTTAAACCATTAATAATTGCTTCTTTGCTAACTTAAAGCAGCACTACATGGCCAGCGATTGTTTGCAACCGCTATGTTAAACTTATCATAAAATTAAAATAAACAAACTTTATATGGAAGAGTACCAATGGATTATTGATTATGCCATCGACGTTGGCGTAGCACTTTTCATTCTTATTGTAGGCTGGATTATAGCAGGATTTTTAGGGCGCAAGGTAAAAAAATACTGCGATAAATCTGAAAACATCGACAACACGCTCAGCCCGCTTATAGCCAAAACGGTTCGTTTTCTGGCTCTTGCGGCCGTAATTATTCTTGTGCTGGATACTTTCGGATTGGAAGTAACCAGCCTTATTGCTCTGCTCAGTGTAGCCGGTTTGGCCATTGGCCTGGCGCTGCAAGGCACCCTCAGCAACGTCGCTTCAGGCATCATGCTGCTGAGTTTCCGCCCCTTCGATGTAGGCGATTTTATAGAAGCCGGCGGCACGCTCGGCGTTGTTGATGAAATCGGGGTTTTTGTAACCACCCTGCACACCGTCGATAATATTTTTGTGATGGTGCCCAATTCCAACATCTGGGGCAACGAAATCAAAAATTACTCCCGCAACGATATTCGCCGCGTGGATCTGGTCATGGGCATTGGCTACGACGATGACATAGACAAGGCGATGGAGGTCATTAATC
>JBMCPG010000082.1:0-6394 GCA_048626035.1 Cyclonatronaceae bacterium | reverse complement strand
CACGCCGGACTCGTACACTTTGCTGTGTATGGCGGAAGTACCCCCGATTTTGGCAATAACCCCAGCGGATTCAGTGATTACCTGCGCATTATCCGTGGCCTGGGGGACACTTCGCCCGTCATTGATGCCGAAGCCTTTGCTCTTGGCGACCATCTTGGCATTTGGGATTTTGGCCTGCACGTCGAAAAAAACGGGGCCAAACTAATGCTCTACCGCCATTTTATTTATGAAACCCCACAAGAACTCAAATTCAGCACGATACAAGATGGCTTGTTGGGCTTCGGGCTTCGTTTCGCAGACCGGAACTGGGCTGTAAACGGAATTTTGTTCGAACATCTATACACTCGCTATCAGCGCGGGCCGATCCCGCCAGCCACCTTGCCGGGCCGCAGCGGGCAAAAAGATTACTACAATCATTATGTATATATCGACGGCTGGACACATTTTGGCCGGCCGCTGGGCACGCCGTTGCTCATTACGTCCCCCGATGGGCAGCGCATAGCGAACCGGCGTTTCGCCAGCACGCGGGTTGAGTCGTTTCATGCCGGTATTGAAGGCCAGCCGTTGCCCTCGCTTTCCTATCGTTTGCTGCTCACCCACAGCACCCATTTTGGCACCTACCGCGGCCGGCGAATTGCCTACGAACTCGGGCAGGATTACTTTTTTGACACAGAGCCAACGCAGTTTTCCGGCATGCTGGAAGTCGAATACCAGCTGCCGCAGCGGCCGCAATTTCATCTCATGGCCGCCGCCGCCATCGACCACGGCGAGCTCTATGAAAACAGCTTCGGCCTGCTGATGGGGCTGCGCTATTCGCTGCTCAACTGAATTTTAATCCGTTTTTACCAGCACGCGCCCGTCCCGTATGCCATAGCGTGTATCTTCCTGAAGCCCGGGATAGGCGTTCTTCCAAAGTGAAATCATTTTTTGCTCGTCTTCCCGATGGGTATCATCTATGATGATGACCGCCCCGGGGTTCAGCCGCGCGTACAATTTCTCCATAGCCGGATAGCGGGCCTGCGGATTCGTGCCGTGCGGCGGGCCATCGACAATGAGCACATCATAACTAATGGAATCAGGCAGTTCGCTGAGATCGTACCATTGTTTAGTGCTGCTTTTTCCCGTAGTCTGATGGGTTATTTTGGTAGGCCGGAGCGGAGCATGTACCAGCCTGGAGTAGGCTGTGAGCTCGTGCTGCTCCAGCAGGGAACGCGTTTTTTCCAGGTAGGCCTGTTCATGATCCAGCGACCAAACCGTGCCGGTATCGTTCTGATGACAGCCGTAGGAGCAGATGAGTGTCGATAGGCCGCTGCCAAGCTCCAGAATATGCCCCGGGCGGGTATGGCGCACGTAAAAATAAATCAGATTCAGAAGCTCCGGAGTAGCCGTCCAGCCGCTAACGGGCGGCATGGGCAGCCGGAAATTAATTTGCTGATGTAGCGAGATAAGCGCCTGCGTATGGCGGCGTTGTTCTCGGGCTTCGGCCTGCAAAACCCTGTAAATATGAAAGCCAAGCACATAAACCAGAAATAACAGCAGCGTGAGCACGCCTGTATAAGCCACCGCTCCCCCAAAGGGACGCAACCCCAGATAAAGCGGCCAGGCGAACAGCAAAAACAGCAGGGGTGTAATAAAAATGTAGGGGTGATCGTCGTATTTAACCCTGATGTTAAGAAAGAACCGCTGAATGCTCTTGATCATGTGTGCTTTATAGGAGGCAACATCATGTTTAAAAACAAACGCCTGAAATTAGCCAAGTTAAAGGCTAAATAAAATATTCAATTTTTAAGCCCTATTTTTTTGCAGCAACTTGAACTGCTTGCCGAAAAAGCACTTTTTTGCCATACAACCGGAAGCTTATTTATTGCCGACCTGCATTTAGGTAAAGCCGGGCACTTTCGCCGGGCCGGTATTCCTCTGCCAGGCGGGCACAGCGTGCAGGATTTGCAGCGGCTTGGCAAGCTTGTTTTGCGGTATGAAAAAAAGCTGAGGCAGCTCATTTTTTTAGGTGATGTTTTCCACAGCCGGCATAACAGCGAATGGGAGCTATTTTGCCAATGGCGCGAAACGCACGCGCAGCTTCCGATGAAGCTCGTAGAAGGCAATCATGATATTTTGCCGCCGGGGGAATATCGCCGCGCCGGGGTAGAAGTACTGCCGGAAGGAAGCCTGTTTAAAGGTATGGAGCTGCGTCATCATCCCAAGCCGCAGCAGATGAAAGACGAACCGGCAACGGTCGCCACGGTCGTTTCAGGGCCTTCTGCTTCGGGTTCCTGCCATCTTGCTATTAAAATAAAGCCGGATGCACGGCTCTACGTATGCGGGCATCTGCATCCCGGGGTGGCGCTTTACGGAGCTGGCCGGCAGCGGGAGCAGCTGCCTTGTTTCTGGCAGCGTGGTTCGATGCTTATGCTGCCGGCTTTTGGATCATTTACGGGGCTGCATCATATAAAACCAAAGCCGGGTGATGGCATCTGGGGCGTAGCGGGGCCGGACATCCTGGCGTTGCATGAACCGTAGCCGGCTCTAATTAATGAGGCCGAACTGCTCAAAATGGTGCGTAAAGTGCTTGCTCATAAACTGAAGCCATTCGGGATACGTCAGATTTCCAAAGGCAGGATTAATGTGCGTGGCATCAGGATTTTCCGTGTAGTATTTTTCAAAGGTATATACGTACTTCCAAAACTCCTTGAGCGCATCTTCAAAGCTTTCATTCCTGAGTTTGGGCAACTCGCTGCCAATGGCCGGGCTTACAACGCCCCGGGGCAAAGCGCGGTCGCTCATCAGGAAGCGCCGCATTTCGGCTAACTGGTTTTCTGGCGTGTAAACGGGAATATCTATTTCTCCAATAGCAATTTTCATGGTGTCGGATAGATGCTCTACCATGTGCTGCGGCGTCATTTTCCCCCATTTTGGCTTCGAATTCGGGGTCAGGTTATCAATCTTGCGGGCAAAATCTCGAAGATGCATAAGAAAAGGTAAGATAAATGTAGAAGAGTAATCGCCTGCCCTTTTTGAATATCAATATGGGCAGGCGATATTCTTAAACCAATGTTAGCTCCTCATTAGTTTCTTGTACTGTATGCGCGTGGGTTGCTCTTCATCTATACCCAGACGGCGGCGGTGGTTTTCTTCATATTCGGCGTAATTGCCTTCAAACCAATACACCTGGCTGTTGCCCTCAAAGGCCAGAATGTGGGTAGCGGTGCGGTCGAGAAACCATCTATCGTGAGAAATCACCACGGCACAGCCGGCAAATTCCAGCAGGGCCTCTTCCAGGGCGCGAAGCGTATTTACGTCCAGATCGTTTGTGGGCTCATCAAGCAAAAGCACGTTTGCGCCTTCTTTAAGCATTTTAGCCAGGTGCACGCGGTTGCGCTCCCCGCCGGAAAGCTCGGTAACTTTTTTCTGCTGATCGCTGCCGCTGAAGTTAAACCGCGCCACATACGCCCGCGAATTTACTTCCCGGTTGCCCAGCATGATGATATCCTGCCCGCCGGATATCTCTTCCCATATCGTCTTGGCCGGATCCAGCGGCCGGTTCTGGTCAATATAGCCAAGCTGCACGGTATCGCCGAGTTCGAGCAGGCCTTTATCCGGGGTTTCTTTGCCCATAATCATTTTAAACAGCGTCGATTTTCCTGCGCCGTTGGGCCCGATTACGCCCACAATGCCTCCGGGCGGAAGGCTGAAATTCAAATCTTCAAACAGCAGTTTGTCTTCAAATCCTTTCGCTACATTTTCGGCCACAATCACCTTGCTGCCCAGTCGCGGCCCGGCCGGAATGAAGATCTCCATATCCTCACGGCGTTTGTCCTGCTGCTCGGCCAGCATCTTTTCATACGAGTCGATCCGCGCCTTGCTTTTCGTACGCCGGCCTTTGGGGTTCTGCTGAATCCACTCCAGCTCCCGCTGAAGCGTTTTTTGCCGCTGTGTTTCTGTTTTCTCTTCCTGCTGAAGGCGGTTGCGCTTTTGCTCGAGCCACGAACTGTAGTTGCCCTGAAACGGAATGCCTTCGCCGCGGTCGAGCTCGAGGATCCAGCCGGCCACGTTGTCCAGGAAGTAGCGGTCGTGGGTTACGGCGATGACCGTACCTTCGTAGCGGGCCAGGTGCATTTCCAGCCAGGCGACCGACCCGGCGTCGAGATGGTTGGTTGGCTCGTCCAGGAGCAGCACATCTGGCTTTTTGATCAGCAGGCGGCACAAGGCTACCCGCCGCTTCTCGCCGCCGGAAAGGTGTTCCACGATCTGCCCGGCCGGCGGACACCGAAGCGCATCCATGGCTTGCTCGAGTTTGCTGTCGATATCCCAGGCGTTAATCTGGTCGATGCGCTCCTGTAGCTTGGCTTGTTTTGCAATAAGGGCATCAAAATCGGCATCTGGTTCGGCGAATGCTGCATTTACCTGCTCGTAGGCATCAAGTAAATCCACGGTTTCCTGCACACCTTCCTGCACAATTTCTTTTACCGTTTTGGAAGGGTCCAGCGCTGGCTCCTGCGGTAAATACCCATAGCTGATGCCTTTTTGTGAGCTGATATTTCCAAGATAGTCTTCATCTTCGCCGGCTATGATGCGCAGCAACGTACTTTTACCAGCACCGTTGAGGCCCAATACCCCGATTTTGGCACCATAAAAAAAAGACAAATGTATGTCTTTGAGTACTTTTTTGTTGGGCTTATGAATTTTACTTACCCCAACCATGGAAAAAATGATTTTTCTGCTTTGGCTCGGATCTTGGTTTTGCTTCGAATTACTCACTATAAATAAGGCTTAAATGTGTTGTAAATGCGGGAGTTCAATATGGGACAGTACGATGGGTATCAGATGAATGAACGGCTTGGAAAATACGCTATATTTTGCATGATTAACAGCGTAAAATATAGGTCATAAAAAAGCCCGCAATGGCAAAAAGGGATACCAGGCGGGCTATAAAATATGTCTATGATGATGTAGTAATAACAGTATTTTATCTCAATTCAGGGAGCGGCTAAGCTACTTTTATAGTTATGTAGTCGTATCCGACTCCGCGGCGAGAGCTTCTTCGATGAGGCGCTTCATGGCAGGATTTTCGATGCTTCCGACATGATCGAGCAATGTCCAGCCGCGGTCGTCGGTGATATGGGCACTAACGCCTTTCTCGACCAGGAAGCGCGCTACGTCTTCGTGCCCTTTTATGGCGGCCCAATAAAGCGCGTTGGTTCCGCGATTGTCGGTTGTTCCCAAAGCGGCGTCGTGCTCGCTCAATAGTTTAAGTACGTTTAAATGACCGTGCTTGGCCGCTTTGTAAGCGGCGCTGCGGTCGTGTTCGTCGGTTGCGTTTACGTCTGCGCCATCGGCAATCATGCTGCGGACGGCTTCGGTATCGCCGTTTTCAGCGGCATCAAGAAAGCGTGTTGTATCCATATATAATTCTCCTTTAAGCGACATATTCAGGCGGCGGTTGTGCTTTGGCCAGCCTATTAGGGGGTATTCAGAAAGGTGTTGCATACATAGCAATACCTTTCTTTTGAATACTAATAAGCTTGCTTTAAAAAGCCAAATTCTAAAAAAAATATAGATTTTGCAATCGCCGCCTGCATGCATTAAATTAAGAAAATGTATGAATAATACTCTCTTAGCCGAGTTCTTGTTTAATTGCTTCAAAATCGGGCAGATCGGATGCTTTTTCAAGCACTTCGGCATAGGCCAGCTTACCTGCTTCATCTACTACAAAGGCGGCCCGTTTGGCTACGCCCTGCATCCCGTAAAAGCTGTCATAGAGACATCCGTAGGCGTTCGATGTTTCTTTGTTGAAGTCGCTGAGCAGCGGGAAATTCAGCGCCTGACTTTGCTTGAATTCTTTAAGCGCAAAAAAGCTGTCCACGCTTATGCCAAGTACCTGTGCGTTGGCTTGCTCATATTGTTTAAGTTCATCGCGCACGTTGCATAATTCTGCCGTGCAGACCGAGCTGAATGCCAGCGGAAAAAACAAAATAATTACTTTATGGCCTTTGTAGTCGGCCAGGCTTACGTCTTGCCCATCAGTGTTTTTGAGCGTAAAGCCGGGAGCGGTATCACCTTTTTGAAGCATTGTAGTTTAAGTTAGGTTATAGGGGAGGGGGAGCTATCAGGAGGAGGGAGAAGAGGCAAATTCCGCATTTGCGCGGGCTTCCTGGGTTAATTTGGCTGTTTGAGCGTTTATGTACCCACTAATGAAGCTCAAAACGCCAGCCGTTGCAAAAAGTTTCCATAACCAGCCGGCTTCAGCGGCCGGGCCGCCGGGAAACCAAAATATGATGAAAGTCATGCTCAGGAGCAGCAGCCCGATCAGGCTGTATAAATAATCCAGCGTGCGGCTTGTGAACAGGCCGAAGAGCAGCAGAGCGACGCTGCGCCTTCGGGCGAGCAAGCTGAG
>JBMCPG010000081.1:0-6395 GCA_048626035.1 Cyclonatronaceae bacterium | reverse complement strand
TCTTTCGGCCGCTACCGAACAGCATGAACAGCTCGTCGCCCTGCAGCACGAGCACAACACGCTGTTCGGGGGCCGGCCGCTCACGCACTCGCTGCGCCCGATGGTGCTGGGCGAAAAAACCTATCAATATATACAGGATACGGTATATGTGATTCGTCAGGCGATTTTAAAAGTCGCGGCGGCCTTTTTCAACAATCGTAAAACCCTGGAGCATCTGGGCCTCACCGACTACGAAATCCAGCTGTGCGCCATTCCCACGAACGTTATTCGCATGTCGGCCACGGCCCGGCTGGATGCCTTCCTGACGGCCAACTCCTTCCGTTTTGTAGAGCTGAACGCCGAGGTGCCGGCCGGCATCGGCTACATGGACGAGATGTCGCGCATCTACCGGCAGCTTCCGGTATTTCAGGAGTTCACAAAACGCTATCCCGTGCGCTTCGTCTCGCCGCTGGAGCACACGATGCAGGGCCTGGTCAGGATTTATCATGAAGAGTTTGGCGGCACCGAGCAGCTCCCGACCTTCGCCATTGTGGATAATCTGGACGTGCCGACCTATCCCGAATTTCAGCTCATCAAGCAATATCTCGAGCGCCTGGGTTTCCACACCGAAATCTGTGATCCGCGCCATCTGGAATGCCGCGACGGCTGGATCTACGCCAACGGCCGCAAAATTGATATTCTTTACCGCCGCCTGCTGATGAATGATTTTTTCAAGATTCAGCCAGAATGTCAGGCCTATCTGCAGGGCTACAAGGCGCAAAAAACCTGCTATCTGAACTCCTTCCGCTCCAAGCTGGTGCATAAAAAGATGATTTTCGCCCTGCTCACCGATGCCGAATACACCAGCGTTTTAGACCGCGGCGAGCTGGAAGCCATCCGCAACCACATTCCGTGGACGCGCAAGCTGAAGGCCTCCACAGTACGCTATCGCGGCTCGCGGGTGGATCTGCTGGAGCTTATCCGCCGGAATAAAAACAACTATATTCTGAAGCCCAACGACGATTACGGCGGACACGGCGTCGTGCTCGGCTTTCAGGAATCGCAGGCCGAATGGGAAACGGCCATCAACCAGGCGCTGCAGCTCGACTACGTCGTTCAGGAAATCATCGAGATCGGCAAAGAACCCTTCTGGCTGCCCGTTGAAGGAAGCTGGAAGCCGGTCAATACCGTCATTGATTTCGATCCCTACCTCAACGGCCCGATGATGGGCGGCTGCCTCACGCGCACTTCGCCCTCCAACCTGGCCAACGTAACGGCCGGCGGCGGAAGCATCCCGCTGTTTATCGCACGATATTTGTAAGAAAAGCATTACTACATCGCATCACCCTGATGCTGCACCACTGCACCGGTTTCCGCCGGCGTATTTTCAATCATTTGTAATTTGTAAAACCTCAAGATGATACCATCCAAGCCGCTTCGCGCCGCCATTATAGATTTATACAACGGCATTCCCAACCAGGGCATGCGCTGCATCAAAAACCTGATTTCCGGCGCTTCCGGGGCCTACTACAACGTGCCCATCGAGTATGATGTGTTCGACGCCCGCGCCAAAGGCGAGATTCCTGACCTCAGCTATGATATTTACATTTCCACCGGCGGGCCGGGAAGCCCCTTCGACAGCGCCGGCAAGACCTGGGAAAAAAACTACTTCAACTTTCTGGATGATCTCTGGAGCTACAACCGCGCCGAGCGTATGCCCCCGAAATACGGCATGTTTATCTGCCACTCTTACCAAATGGTGGCCCGGCACTTCGATTTCGCCGAAGTAAGCGAGCGGCGGAGTCAGTCCTTTGGCGTGTATCCGGTGCACAAAACGGCCGCCGGCGAGCAGGATCCGCTGTTAAAAGATTTATCTGATCCCTTTTACGCCGCCGACTTCCGCGACTGGCAGGTTCTGCAGCCCAATAAAGAGAAGATGGAAGAAATGGGCGCTGAAATTCTGTGCATGGAAAAAGAGCGCCCGCACGTAGATTTAGAACGCGCGGTGATGGGCATCCGGCTGCTCAAGCAAATGGTGGCCCTGCAGTTTCATCCGGAGGCCGATCCCGAAGGCCTGATCTTCCATTTTTCTTCTCAGGAGCAGAAAAAGAAAATTATTAGCGAGCACGGCCCGGAAAAATACGAAGAAATCATGCACGGGCTTACGGCCCCGGACTACATCACCAAAACGCATCAGGCCGTTATTCCCGGCTTTTTGAAGCGCGCGGTCGAAAACAACCGTCCGGAACTGGTCGAATCCTATCTGAAGCAGCATCAGCCGGTAGGCTCCTGAGCGCCCCGGTTCTGGCTACTAATCTGGTATGAATCCTCTTCTACGCCGCATTCTGGCGCATCATAAAACCCGGCTGAGCGGAAGCCTGCGCGTGCTGCCGTTCCGCTCCCGGGCGCTGGGCATCACAAAAAACGTGCTGGTGTACGAACCGCCCGGCCTGCGCCGGCTCCGGCAGGAGCTGCACTTGCTATACTTGTTTCGCGGGCACGAGCGGGAATGGGCCCATCTGGAAGAAGACGACAGCCGCACGAAAACTTCCGTAGAGCTGCTCGATGAACTCATTGTGCGCGGCGACATTCCTCCGGTGATGGCCGTGATGCCCGGATTCACCTCCATCGACGGGAAAAAGCACGGGCTGGGCATCAATATGATGGGCGACACCGGCGAGGCGCGCGACGGGCTGGGCAGCGGGCTGTTCTGGGATTTTATGATTGATGATCTCATCCCCTACATCGAAGCCCGCTATCAAAATAAATTAGACGGCGGGCTGCGGCTGGCCTCCGGCTTCTCCATCGGCGGCTATACGGCGGCCCTGCTGGCCACGGCCTTTCCCGGCTACCTGGATCATGCCGGCATCTACGACGGCCTGCTGATGTTCGATTCCCAGATCGACCGCCGCAGCGGAATGCCGGATAAAATATGGATGGAATCAAAGGTGATGGATCCCGCGCTCGGCCCGGCGGAGGAGCGCGTAGCCGGGGAGCTTTCGGTCTGGAATCCGGCTGAGCTGCTCTACTACGCCGATCCGGTAAGCATCGAAGAAATGCACGACACCATGTTCTGGATTCGCAGCGCCGCCGGCGACGGGCAGCAGGGCAATCACGACCGCTGTACCTATTTCAAGGATTTGCTGCAGCGGCGCGGCGTGGCGGCCGGCTTCAGCCGGGTTCCACTGCACCCCGATGCGGCCCACACCTGGCACTGGAACGACCGCTTCCTCAAGCTTTTTGTGATGAACGTATTTTCGCTGTAGGCCCGTGCTGCTCCAGCCAGAACCGCATTTCGCGCGCATCACACATGCCGATGAAGGTATTGCCGCGAAATACGGGAATCCATTCCGCATTAAATTTTACAGCATTCCCGTAGGTTTCCGGGGTTTCCATTTCAATATAATCGCCCTCCCGCGCATTGCGGATGGAAGAGGGATCGAGATAATAGCTCTCCTGCTGAATATGCCGGCCCTCAATCACCTGTTTTTTTTCGCCATCCGCCTGCTCGAGTACCGGAAAAATACAGCGCTGCATCACGCGGCCGCTGCTTCCGGCAATAGATGAAATCATGGCGCGGGTATCGCCCTCATGCTGCACCAGATGGACCAGCTCGTCGGGTTCGGGAGCGTAGTTCAGCTCCACGCGGCCGGTGTAGTGGGTGTAGAACATATACATCGCTAAAATACCGCCAATCATGGCATAGCCGGAATCCAGCAAAACATAATCGGCCATCGCCAGCAGCAGCAGCCCGCCCACCAGCAGCGTTCCGGCCTGCCGCGTAGCTTTCGAAGCGGTGATGTAGTTGCCTTTCACGCCCCACAAAAATGAACGCAGCAGCCGGCCGCCATCCAGCGGAAAAATCGGAAGCAGGTTAAACAGGCCAATCATAAAATTGATGAGTGCCAAAAACCGGAAAAAATAGTAAGGTTGATGTACCGGCGTGAGCAGCAGCTCATACATCACCCATGAGAAGCCGGCCAGGACAAAAGAAGCCAGCGGCCCGGCCAGGGCAATCCAGAATTCCTGCCGCGCCTGATGCGGACGGTGCTGCAATTCGGCCATGCCGCCGAATAAATACAGATGAATCCGCTCGATAGGGATGTGAAGCGCCCGCGCCGTGAAGCTGTGCCCAAGCTCATGCACAATGATGGAAACGGAAATAAAAACGGCCGTTAGCCCGCCCATAAGCCAGTATTCTGCGGCCGAATCCAGGTGCATCACCTCCGGATAATAGCGCACGCTCAGCGCCCAGGCCAGCAGTAAAAGCACCACCGGCAGCAGCGGATCTACGGTCAGCCGCCAGCGCTCGAAGCGGATATTCCGCTGGCCGAGGCGCTTCAGGCCAAGCTGCATAAGGACAGAATGAAGGGAATTCATACGAGGTGCTGTGTTGGGCTACGAAGCATCTGTGGCGCGGCCAAGCGGAAATTCCAGCACTTCATCACAAAGCTGCTCCACGATTTCGGGAAGATGCGACGATATGATGATGGTCGTGCCCTGCTTTTTGCGCTCGGCCAGATATTCGGTAAGTACGGAGCGCGTTTCTACGTCCAGGGCGCGGAATGGCTCATCCAGCAGCACCAGCGGCGGCTGGGTGATGAGGGCGGCGGCCAGCAGGGTTTTTTGCATCATGCCGCTGGAATACGTGCCGATGAGCGAACGCCGGCGCTCATCAAGCGAAAGCAGATTCAGCAGCTCGTTGATGTGTTCGGGGCTGTGGGTGTCGTCCCAAAGGCCGCGCGAGCGAAGAATGACTTCCAGCAGCTCGTCGGTGTTGGCAAACTGCGGGAGTTCGCTGCTGTCGAAGGCGAAGCCGGTTTCGGCCAGGTACTGATGCGGCTTCTGGTGAATGTCCAGTCCGTTCCACAGAATGCGGCCGGAGGTAGGATAGGCCGCCGTGGTGAGCAGCCGCAGCAGCGTGGTTTTTCCCGAGCCGTTGGGTCCGGTGAGGCCGGTGGCGCTGCCGGGCGCAAATTCATAATTGAAGTCTTCAATCACGAAGGAGGCTTGTCCGTAGCGCTTGCTCAGCGACTCGGCCCGCAGTACCGGCTTGCCGACCGGTTCCGGGGGCTTGGTTTGGTTTGAGGAGAGGGGCGTAGAATCAGGCATACAGTTTTTTGAGGCGAAACTCGTGTAAAAAAGTAAACAACAGCGCGGTAAGCAGCGACAGGCCGATGTCAATAGCGGCCCACTGCATCACAAAAGAAAAATCGGCGCGCGTGCTGAACAAAGATACCAGCCACAGGCTGAGGGCCAGCAGCGGCAGCCAGCGCAGGTTCACAAAAAAGCGGACTAAAATCCAGTCGGCCGGCCGCAGCAGGCGGTATTGAAACAGCAGCGGCGCGTACGGCCGCGTAGATAACGGATAAATGGCCGCGCACTTGCCCAGCACCAGCAGCAGCAGAAAACTACCGATGAGCGCATCCCCCAGCCCGGCGTAGAAGAGCGTCCACAGCACAATGTGGCCAACCAGCAGCATCCGGCCGACGGGCTGCTTGCGGTCGAGCTGCAGGATGGAAAACCAGGCGGCCGGTTTCCAGCGGGAAGGAATCCAGTACACGGCCTCATATTTTACCGGCTCGCGTTCGTCCTGCACGGTTTTAGGATTGAGAAACAGCTCGGTGTAAAAGGCGTTGGTGTGGTAAAATAAACGGTCGAATACCGCACGGATGCGCATCATCCTGAAAACCGAATATCCCAGCAGCAAAAGGCCGGGCAGGGTTTCAAAAGCCGCCGCGCCGGTTGTTGCGCCCAGGTAAGCCCCGGCTACCACCAGCAGCATGCCGCCGGCCGAAATATTGACGGTCGTGAGCAGCGAAGGAAAGCTGCCGGCCGGCACCGAAGGCGTTTGGCCGACTTGTTTCAGGGAGTTCATAAATCCGGCCCCGCGCCGGCCTTCCTGCCACTGCTGACTCACCTCCCCTATGGTGATGTAGCGCACCAGCGCCAGCACGCCAATGCCGGCCATGAGCGCCCAGCCGCTGGCAAAAGCCATAATTTTGGCATTCAGCGCCCCGAGCGGAGCCTCCGGGTCGAAAAAAGCAAGCAGGGCGATCATCACGCTGAACAGCGCAAACACCGGAGCCAGACTGCGGGCCGTATATTCAAAAAGCTGATGCGGACTCAGGTTCAGGGCTTGCAGCAGATAGCGTTTTCCATCGGGAAAGCGCACATGCGGAATAATGAAGGCAAAGAAGCCGCAAAAAATGAAGTTCAGGTAGCGGATCATCACCATGCGCTCTCCCGGCGAGTCGGTTCCGGCCGCCAGCGATGCCATCACATAGCACAACACCAGCGCCAGCAGGCCGAAAGAAATGCGGCTGCTGCGGTCAGGGGCGCGAAATAAAAAAGAGAGCGGGGAAAAAGAAACGCTGAGGTTCAATGGTGATAAGGCTTGATGGAAATAAATAGCG
>JBMCPG010000080.1:0-6424 GCA_048626035.1 Cyclonatronaceae bacterium | reverse complement strand
GGCCGCGTAGCCCATTTTGGTCATCAGATTCGGGATGACCGAGCATAAATTGGCGTTTCCGCAGCGCTCACCGTATCCGTTGATGGTGCCCTGCACATGCCGGCAGCCGGCCTGCACCGCCGCCAGGGAATTGGCCACGGCCAGCTCGCCATCATTGTGCGCATGAATGCCGATCACGGCATGTTCGCCAAACCGGGCCACAACCTTTTCCACCGCTTCGGTGATCTGATGCGGTAGGCTTCCGCCGTTGGTATCGCAAAGCGTGAGCACATCCGCTCCGGCGGCGCGGGCGGCTTCGAGGGTGGAAAGGGCGTAGTCGGCATCATCACGGTAGCCATCGAAAAAGTGCTCGGCGTCGTAGATCACTTCCCGGCCGTGCTTTTTGAGATAGGCCACCGAGGCGTAAATCCGCTCCAGGTTTTCTTCCCGCCCGATTTTGAGCGCCTGCTCCACGTGCATCAGCCAGCTTTTGCCAAAAATGGAAACGGCCGGCGTGTCAGCTTCCAGCAAGGCGGCCAGATTGGCATCATTTGCGGGATCGTCGCCCCGGCAGGTGGAGCCAAAGGCCACGATGCGGATGTTTTGCAGTCCGGCCGTCTTCACCTGACGAAAAAACTCCATATCGCGCGGATTGGAGCCCGGCCAGCCGCCTTCGGCATAGTGCACACCGAGTTCGTCCAGCCGCCGGGCAATCCGCACCTTATCCTCGGCCGAAAAGCTGATGCCCTCGCCCTGCGTGCCGTCACGCAGGGTGGTATCAAAAATTTCGACCGTTTTTGCGGCGGAATCCTGTGCTTGCTGATGTGGCCTGAGAGGCGTCATGAGCTTAGTTTTGAGTGGTTTTAGCCGTTTTTGCGCTTCCATTGGTGGCGGGTTTGGCCGATTCGCCAATCCAGCTCATCATGCCGCGCAGCTTTTCGCCGGTTTCTTCGACCGGATGCCGGCGCTCTTTACGGCGCAGAGCTTCCATTCCGGGGCGGTTCGCCTGATTTTCCAGCACCCACTGCCGGGCAAAACTGCCGTCCTGAATTTCGTCCAGCACTACTTTCATGCGGGCTTTCGTATCGGTGTCGATAATGCGCGGGCCGCGGGTCATGCCGCCGTATTCGGCCGTGTCGCTCACCGAATGATACATGCCGGCCACGCCGCCTTCATACATCAAATCCACAATTAATTTCAGCTCATGCAGACACTCGAAATAGGCAATTTCCGGCTTGTATCCGGCTTCCACCAGGGTTTCAAAGCCAGCTTTCACCAGTTCGGTCGCCCCGCCGCAAAGCACGGCCTGCTCGCCGAAAAGGTCCGTCTCGGTTTCTTCCTGAAAGCTGGTTTCAATCACGCCGGCGCGGGTGCCGCCGATGCCTTTGGCGTAGGCCAGGGCGGTTTCGGTGGCGGTTCCGCTGGCATCCTGAAACACCGCGTACAGGCAGGGCACGCCTTGTCCCTGCTCAAACACCCGCCGCACGAGATGACCGGGGCCTTTCGGGGCGACCATAAACACATCCACGTTTTCCGGCGGACGAATCTGGTTAAAATGAATGTTGAAACCGTGGGCAAACGCCAGCGCCGCGCCAGGCTTCAGGTTCGGCTTGATGTGCGCTTCGAACACCGCCGACTGCGTTTCGTCGGGCAGCAGCACCATCACGATATCGGCCTGCTTTACGGCTTCGGGCACGTCTTCGACGGCGATGCCATCATCGGCGGCGGTTTGGCGGGAGGAGCTGCCGGGGCGCAGGCCTACGACCACGTCCACACCGCTGTCGCTGAGGTTGCGCGCATGGGCATGGCCCTGACTTCCGTAGCCCAGCACGGCTACTTTTTTGCCGGATAGCAGGTCGAGATTGGCGTCATCATTATAATAGAGTTTCATGAATGTATTTTGATGTTAGAGAGTGATGTTAGAAAAAGAGTCGAATCAAATAGGATGAAAAGCGGGCTCAGATGCGGATTTTGACCGCCGATTTGAATTCCCGCTGCATGGCCAGCGTGCCGCTTCGGGCAACCTCAATCAGGCCAAACGGGCGCAGCGTGGTGATGGCGGCGTTCACTTTATTGCAGCCCCCGGTGATTTCCAGGGTGAGGGTTTTATCGCTGATGTCCACAATTTTGCCATTAAAAATGTTGGCCACCTGCGTGATTTCGGCCCGCTTTTCGGGCGGGGCGGTGATTTTCACCAGCGCCAGCTCCCGCTCCACGAAGGAAGCAAAGGTGAGGTCTTCCACCTCAATGACATCCACCAGCTTTTCGAGCTGATGCACGATTTGCTGCACAATCTTGTGCTCGCCGGTCGTGGTGATGGTCATGCGGGCGTGTTCGGAATCCTCCGCATCGCCCAGGCTGATGCTGTTGATGCTGTAGCCGCGCCCGCTGAACATGCCCACAATGCGCGCCAGGGTGTTGAAGGCGTGCCGCACTTTCAGCGTAAGCGTATGGGCGATAGGCTTTTTGATGGCCTGCGCATCGGTGGTAGGATTGATGTGTACCTGACTCATATAAAATGAAAGCGAAGACTTGGGTGAAAGGAAGCAAAGAGATTTTTAAGGAATTAGTCGGGCGTATCCACCATTTCGTGCACGGCGTTTCCGGGCGGAATCATGGGATAGACGTTCTCTTCCTGCACCACGCTGATGTCCATCACCACCGGGCGGTCGTTGATTTCCATGGCCTGCCGCATCACCTCGCGCAGCTCTTCGGGCGTGGTAGCGCGAAGTCCGACCGCGCCGTAGCTCTCGGCCAGCTTCACAAAATCCGGATTGCCTTCTTCCAGATCGGAATGCGAATAGCGTTTTTCAAAAAACAGCTCCTGCCACTGCCGCACCATGCCCAGGAAATTGTTGTTCATCACCGCAATCTTGACCGGAATCTTGTAGCGTACGGCCGTGCCCAGCTCCATGGCGGTCATCTGAAAGCCGCCGTCGCCCACGATGGCGACCACATCCCGGTCGGGGCAGGCCACTTTTGCGCCCATGGCCGCCGGAAAGCCAAAGCCCATCGTACCCAGTCCGCCGGAAGACAGCCAGCTGCGCGGATGATTGTACTTGTAATACTGCGCTGCCCACATCTGATGCTGCCCTACATCGGTGGAAATAATGGCGTTGCCGCCCGTCTCTTCCGAAATGATTTCCACCATGTGCTGCGGGGCAATGCCGTGTTCCGGCTTTTTATAGCGCAGCGGATGTTCGGCTTTGTGATGGGCCAGCTCCTGCTGCCATGCGGCCGTGTCTATCCAATTTACGCGTTCGCTCAGTTCGGTGAGGGCGCGTTTACAATCGGCCACAATGGGCACTTCCACCTCGACATTCTTGTTGATGCAGGCCGCGTCAATATCAATATGGATTTTTTTGGATTGAGTAGAAAAATCACTGACCCGGCCGGTTACGCGATCGTCGAAGCGGGCGCCGACGGCGAGCAGCACATCACAAGTCTGCATGGCCATATTGGCCTGCCAGGTGCCGTGCATGCCCAGCATGCCGAGGGAAAGCGGATCGGTTTCGGGAAACACGCCCAGGCCCATCAGCGTGGTGGTTACGGGAATATTGGCCTGCCGGGCAAAGGCGGTGAATTCATCCCAGGCGGCCGACATCATCACGCCGCCGCCGGCATAAATCAGGGGTTTTTTAGCCTTGTTGAGCAATTCAGCGGCATCATCGAAAGCTTTCGGCTGCACGGCCTGCATGCGCTTGCCGTTGGTGTTAAAGCTCTTCGCAGAATCGTGCGTAGTCGTAACTTTTCGCCCGCACTCCGGGGTTGCGTAGGTGCCGCTGGCCATCAGCATATCTTTGGGGAGGTCTATCAACACCGGACCGGGCCGGCCGGAAGCGGCAATATGAAAGGCTTCCGGGATGATGCGGCCCAGCTCGTTCACGTCTTTCACCAGATAGCTGTGCTTGGTGATGGGCCGGGTGATGCCAATGGTATCGGCCTCCTGAAACGCATCGTTGCCAATCATGGACGTCGGCACCTGACCAGTAAAAACAACCATCGGGATGGAATCCATCATCGCCGTGGTGATGCCGGTTACCGCGTTGGTCGCACCCGGGCCGGAAGTTACCAGCACGACGCCGGGTTTGCCGGTGGCACGGGCGTAGCCATCAGCCGCGTGCGTGCCGCCCTGCTCGTGGCGAACCAGCAAATGCCGGAGTTCAGGGCGTTTGTGCAACTCATCATACACGCCCAATAACACGCCGCCCGGATAGCCAAAAACGGCATCCACGCCCTGATCGAGCAAGCCCTGAACAAGAATCTGAGCGCCGGTCAGTGTTTGGGGTTCCGGCGTTTTATCCTCGTGATTCACCGCGCTGAGCGATGGTTTACGCGAAACGGTAGCGGAAGAAGGAGCCACAGAAGCCGCACGGGCAGTAGTGCGTGATGCAGCAGATTCAGATGTGGTTGATGCGCCTGAAGTTTTCATAGACCTCGTGTTTGCCAGAGGTCAGAATCTGCGCGCCGGGATATGAGAAGTATTTACATAGATGGGCTGATAGGGCTGACCTCTGGGAGTGGTTATTTAATAATAATTAGTAGTAGAATAGCCGCTAAAACTGATAGTAGAATCAGAATGAGCGGCCGGATAATGCCAGAGGTAAGGCCCTGAATCGAAATCGTAATAATCCCGCTAATAATAGTAGATGCAACCAAAACTTCTATCACACTCGCACGCAATTCCTGCCCGGCCGAAACATCGGCTGCAGATGCTGCATTGATATGTGTAAAAGAAGTGATCAAAATTGTAAGAATTATTTACGTTTCGAGGACTGTTTCAAAGCAACGCATAATCTCAGCCGATGTCAAGCAAAGATGTTAAACAGTCTGTTAAGCTACCCGTAAAACCTCAATTTCTCTTTTTGAAACCCAATTCAGCTTTACTTATTTAAGAAAAAGGCGCGACAGAAATACTATTATTATTTATAAAAGCGCTTTTCTAATTATTAATTAATGAGGATTATTTTTACAGATTTGTAAGGGACGGGCCGCATTAAAAGCCGCCGGCAACCAGACTCCGGCAGGGCAGACCGCAGCGCAATATGGCGCACCGCTCCGGGCAGCAATAATAGCCCTTGCGATAAATATGCGGCGTATGTTTGAACCCTAAGCGTTTTTTTGCTTTATTGATCTGATATTTACACATCATTCATTTTACCGTGCTATGCCGCTTTAGCGCACGATTTTAACTTATTTCAGCCTCTCTATCTTCTTATATGAGCCTTACAGAGCACGATTATAAAGGACTTGCCCGCCGTTTTTCGTTTCTATATCCCAAAGACTCTGCCGACGAGCACGTGCGCCGGCTGCAGGATCTGATCACCAAATACGGCAACATCAAGCCGCGGCCCAACCATAAACATCACTATTCCCACAAAGATGTGTACCTCATCACCTACGGCGACTCCCTGAAAGCCAAAAATATGTATCCGCTGGAAGCCCTGCACGAATTTATGGACGAGCATTTCGGGTCGCTCATCAGCAGCATTCATATTTTGCCGTTCTTTCCTTACTCCTCCGACGACGGCTTTTCCGTGATCGACTACCGCAAAGTGCGTGAAGATCTTGGCAACTGGCAGCACGTCACCCGGTTGTCCAAAAAATACCGGATTATGGCCGACCTGGTTATTAATCATGTTTCCAGCGAGAGCGAATATTTCAAAAGTTTTTTAAGCGGCAGCGACGAAGCCCGGCAGTTTTTCCACCTTATGAACCCCGACGACGATATGCACATGGTAACGCGCCCGCGCAGCACGCCGCTGCTCACGCCGGTGGCCACCAACCGCGGCGTGTACCACATGTGGACGACCTTCAGCCCGGATCAGGTAGATGTTAATTTTTCCAATCCGGACGTGCTATTCGAGTTTATGGACATCCTTTTGTTTTATTTAAGCAAGGGAATACGCGTGATTCGCCTCGATGCCGTCGCGTTTTTATGGAAAAAGAAGGGCACGCCGAGCATTCATTTAGCCGAGACGCACGAAGTGGTAAAGCTGATTCGCGACGTGGTCGAAACCATCGCTCCGGAAACCATCATCATTACCGAAACGAACGTCCCCCACAAAGAAAACATCAGCTATTTCGGGGATGGCGACGAAGCGCACATGGTCTATAATTTTTCGCTCCCGCCGCTGCTCTACCATGCTATTATCACCGAAAATGCGACCTACCTGAAAGAGTGGTCGAATAATTTATCGACGCCGCCCGAAGGCTGTACCTACTTTAATTTTGCGGCCTCTCATGATGGCATCGGCGTGCGCCCGCTCGAAGGTTTGGTGCCGCCTGAAGAGCTGCAAAAAGTGGTAGATGCGGTCGAAAAACGCGGGGGCTACGTTTCCTATAAAGAAAACAGCGACGGCTCTAAATCGCCCTATGAGCTGAATATCACCTATTTCGATGCGTTCAAAGATGTGCATTATAACAACAGCCGCGATATTCAGAT
>JBMCPG010000079.1:0-6467 GCA_048626035.1 Cyclonatronaceae bacterium | reverse complement strand
AGCATCATACATACTAAAATCCTGATGCTAAGTAAAGTCAGCCGGCCCAAAAAAGCGTTAATGATACGATTACGTATCAAAAGCCCGGAAAGTTTGGGGGAGCAGTAATGTGATTAAGGGGGCTATTTCGGACCAAAGGGAGCCCAAAACCGCCGGCTGGAGAAAAGGGCCGGATACTCCCGGAGCCGCCTGAAAGCGAACGCTACCTAAAAACATGCAGGCTATTTGTGGTGGATTAGCATTCATCAAAAAAAATAGTACATTCAAAGAATGAAAATTTTGACGATGCACATATCAAAAAAACACTACAACACACCATTCACGCTATGAGCAGTTTCCAACCTCAACCTCAACCTGAACCTCAACCTCAGCCTCAACCTGAATCTCAACCTCAAATCGTTCTTGTTACCGGCGGCGCAAATGGCATCGGGCGGGCTATTGTGGTGGCCTACGCGAAACAGAAGCACCCCGTTGGTTTTGTGGATAAAGATGAAGAACACGGCGCGGCGCTCGCAAAAGAGCTGCAAAATGAGGGCTATAACGTACGGTTTTTCAAGGGTGATGTATCCGATCCCGATCTTATTAACAGCGTAGTTTCTGCGTTCATGGACGCCTTTGGCCGCATTGATGTACTTATCAATAACGCCGGTTTGTCGCGGTTTACGCCACCGGATGAGCTGAGCGTGGCCGGCTGGGATGAAATCATCAATACCAATCTGCGGGCCGGCTTTTTGCTGAGTCGGGCCGTTGCCCCGCACATGAAAGCCGCGGGCGGCGGAGCCATCATCAACATGGCCTCGACCCGCGCGCTGATGTCGGAGCCTAATTCCGAAGCCTACGCTGCATCAAAAGGCGGCCTGCTGGCCCTTACGCACGCCCTGGCGGCTTCATACGCCGGACATCACATCCGCGTGAACAGCATCAGTCCCGGCTGGATTCATACCGGCGATTACGATAAGCTGCGGGAAGTCGATCATGCCCAGCATCTTTCTAAACGGGTCGGCAGGCCGGAAGATATTGCCCGGGCCTGCCTCTTCCTGAGCGCGCCGGGGCAGGAGTTCATCACCGGGGAAAACATCGTAATCGATGGCGGCATGACCCGCAAAATGATTTACGAGCACTGAGGGCGGCATGGCCAACATCACCCTGCTGTTTGTATGTCTGGCGCTGGGATTGCTGCTGCGGCAGTTCAAAGATTTTCCGCCGGAGACGCCCAAAGTGCTGAATCAATTCTTGATTTATGTTTCGCTGCCGGCCATTGCGCTCATTCATATTCCCCGTATTCAGCTCACCTCAGAGCTGCTTTTTCCGGTATTTACTTCCTGGCTGGTGCTTGGTTTTGCACTGCTCCTGCTCCCGATAGCCGGGCGGGCGCTCGGCTGGTCGCGGCCTACGATTGGGTGTCTGCTGCTTACGGCCGGACTCGGCAACACCTCTTTTGTCGGGTTCCCCGTTATCGAAGCCTTATATAGCCGGGAAGCGCTGCAAATCGCGTTAATGGTGGATCAGCCGGGCTCGTTTGTTGCGGTTTCGTCGGTTGGAGTCATTATTGCCTGCATATACTCTTCAGCAGAGCTGAGAAAGCGCGATATCACCCGGAAAGTCCTGATGTTTCCCCCTTTTCTCACCTTTTTGCTTGCTCTGGGCCTGAATCTGACCGGTGTGCAACCCTCGGGCATCAGCCTGGAAGTGTTGGAAGCACTGGCCGCCACGCTTACGCCGCTCGCCCTGACCTCCATCGGGATGCAGCTCACCCTGAAACTTGAAGGGCAGCCGCTGGCGCCGCTGGTCTTCGGCCTGGGATATAAATTGCTGCTGGCCCCGCTGCTGCTGCTCGCAATCTATGTTTTTTTACTCGGCGGAAGCGGAGAGGTCGTAAAAATAAGTCTGATGGAAGCCGCCATGGCCCCTATGATTACCGGCTCTATTCTGGCGATTACCTACGGGCTTAATCCGCGGCTGGCCGCGCTGATGGTCGGCATCGGCGTACCGCTTTCCTTTGCCACTCTGGCCCTGTGGTACGTTTTGCTGGAAAGGCTGTTATGATGCCGGGGCCAAATGAGGCCTTTTCAGGGCCGCAACGATGCGTTCATCCAGCCTGGCCTGATGCCATAATCGCGGTAAAGCAGACGCGCGTCTTCATCAAAAATATGGCGCAAAGAAGCCTCCGTCCCGGGGGGGAGTTCCAGTGCTTCCGGATCGAATTCCGAGCGGTTGGAAGCAACGTTGGCCGCTTCCAAAAGCCTTGTATCATCGGAAAGGGAAAGCCCGAGAAATGCCTGAAGCTTGCGAATGAGGCCGTGGCGGTCGTGGCGGAGTTCATCAAACTGAAGCAACAGCAGGTTTTTCCGTCCAAAAAGCTGAGTATAGGGCTCAAGCTGATAGTGATAGCATCCTGTTTTCACTAAAATATCTTCTTCTGAAAGCACTTTTTCATAAGATCCCGAGCGGTATTTTTTTCGGATGATGTGGAGGTAGTTTGAGCGCATTCGCTCGATAGGATCGCGCATAATATAAATCAACTTTACGTCGGGTCCACATGCTTCTAAAATGCGTTGGGGAATATGTTGCCGGCGGCTCTGTTCGCCAATAGTATAGTAGGTTGAAGCCTCACCAAAAACGCCTTGCCCGGCATAACCTTTAAGCATATAACGGCGATACAGCTCCTGCCGGGAGGCAATTCGGTAGCCGCGGTCGCGCTCAAAATAGCGTTGAATAAAAGGCCAGTCGCAGAAATAGCCGGGTTCTTTGAACGGATACGACATGTGGATGCCTGGCTGGGCGGCCGGATACTTGTACAGCGTGGTGGTACCCGATTTCTGCGCCCCGATAATAATCAGATTTATCTTCGGGAAAGCTTCCCGCCGCATGCCTGGCAAATACAGCATATCGTGTTTACGCTCCAGCCGCAGCGGAGAGATCAGCGGTGTTTTGGCCCAGCTGCGCTTTAGCCCCTCAGCCAGCGGCCGGAGAATGAATTTTAAAGCCATCAATTGAAGTTTTGGGTTAAATGAACATAAGAAGGTGTTGAGAAACGTTTTTGAATGGCCTTCCGGAACGGCTCCCGATAAAAGAGCTGATCATAAAACATAAAATGGATAAAATAATCACTATTTATAAGCAGGATTTCGGATGTTTCGCTGCTATTTTATAAATCTGCCCTGACGCTTCGGTTTTTTGAGGCCTCAGCATCATTTATTTGAAATCATGCCCTCACTGTTTCGTAAGTTATTTGGCCGTCGCTCCCGCTGGCAGCAAGAAGGCCTGGATATGCATCAGCAGAAGCTGCTGGCCGCCGGTGTTCCGCAGTGGAGTAGCTTGCCGCCCGCCTCACAGCAGCACTTGTTGGGCATCGTGCGCGTGCTGCTGGAGGAAAAAACGTTTGAAGCCTGCGGCGGCCTCAGGCTCACGGAGTATATGAAGCTCAGTATAACCGGCTTTGCCAGCCTGATGCTGCTGGGCGGCCGCAGCGATTATTTTCCGGATCTGCGCTCCATTTTAGTGTATCCCACGGCATACATCGCCCCGGTAGAAGAATATGATGATGCCGGTTTTCTTACGCTCGGGCAAGAACAACGCTTTGGGGAATCCTGGGAATCGGGCAGTATGGTGCTGGCATGGGATGAAATCGGCCGGCAGCAGCATTCGCAATCGGCTGAAAATCTGGTGATTCACGAATGTGCGCATCAACTGGATGTTGAGCTGGGTATTTCGCTTGAAATAGAGCGCGGACTGCACGGAAAACTGGTGCCCGACTGGGCAGAGGCCCTGGCCGGGAGCTATCGCCGCTTTTCTTCCAATCCGCGCATTTTGCCCCCGGTCGATCCCTACGGAGCAGAACATCACAGCGAATTTTTTGCCGTACTTTCCGAGCTGTTTTTCACCCAAAGCCAGAAGCTTGATGCCGCAGCCCCCGAATTGTACGAGGTGCTGTGCCACATCTATCGCTACCGGGCCGCTTTTGGCGCTTCTGAGGTCTGAGGCGGCGGCATCAATGAAAGAATACTCTAATTTCTCATTCTGAGCCACGGCCCGCACGTTGGTAAAAGATTTGTTCAAATGCGTGCGGTAATTATGATGCCGGCTCGAAACCATGACCAGCCGCCCGCCCGAACGCAGTTTTTTGGCTGATTCTTCAAAAAGTGCTAAGGCCACCTCAATATTATTTTCATGCTCCAAGTGCGAAGGCGGATTGCTCACAATCAGGTCGAAGAAGTCGTTTGGAAACATATCCGGGCCATCATATTGATGCAGCAGAATTGTTTCGTCCAGCGCTGCGCCGGCAACCTGTTTGAGGTTATAACGCGCAGAAGCGACGGCCAGGGCAGCATCATCCATCAAATGAAGCTCGCTTTCCGGTTTTTGCCGCCATAGCTCCAGCCCGATGATGCCGTTTCCGCAGCCCAGATCAAGCAGCGTCTGCTCGTCTTCGGCAACGCTAAGATGCTCCAGCAGCAGCAAGGTAGCCGCATCTACGCCGCCGGCCGAAAATACGCCGTAATATTGTTTCAGTGGAAGGGTGATGGCATCCGGGCCGGAAGTGCCTTCTTCGCCCGAAACCTTTGCCGGAGGGATTTGCGCGGCGACTTCGTGCATGAGTTGCTGCGGGTTTTCGGAAAGCCCGGCATCGGCGCGCGGCGCTCTGAGCTCCAGCAGCCGGGCTTTTTTCCGGGCTTTGGTCTGGCTGACTTCCTCGAAATACTCCCCGGCGGCTTCCAGCATTTGCGAAGTAAAATGACGCGTCATAAAGCCGGCATAAATAACCGGCTGAATTTGTGTATCGGCGTTCATGAATGCCCGATGCAGCTGGTGCAGATACAGGCGAAATAAATCCATCGACTTCGGCACTTTCATCAAGGTGATATCCGGGGCGAAGGGAAACGGGTCGAGCGGCTTCAGCCAGTGCTGCTCGTGCACCGGCAACCTATTGGCCAGCAGGTTTTTGCGCAATGCTTTCTCCTGGCTGGCGAAGCCGAGCACTACGGCCGGTTCGTGAGGCTGAAGCACCGTGGCCAATATCCCGAAACGATCGTGGACGACAACCGTTTTGGGCGGCGTTTCTTGTCCAGCACGGGCGGCATCATAATAACGAAGCAGCAGCTCGTCGGCCGCGCTCCAGGCTTGCAGCGACTGATTGGACGTTTCGGGATAGCGAAGAAGGGTGAACTCTTGTTGCTGATATGTAAATATGCTCATGTAGCGTCGGGTCTGCTAAAAGATTTGGGTAAAAAAGAGTTTAGAATGCCGGTAACAATTTAAAGAATATTGCCTTAGTCAATTTCCGGTTTGAAAAACAGCAGCATTTAATATACTTTGATTTCCATACTATCAGAGCCTACAACTATGGTAGCGCAATACTATTTCACCCTATTGCAGAATTAAAGCTTTTATGTATGCCTACAGCTAATTATAGCAATGCCGCAAACACGCGTACCGCCTCGGTTGACAGCCGGAATCATAGCCTTAAGCTGTGGTATATCAAGCATTATAATTTTTTCGGGGAGGTTACCGAAGAGGTTAAACGTTTTGTACGGCCGCGCACCTCTATGATAAGCTACTCGCCCAAAGACGTGCTCTACATCAGCGGGCAGCAGGAAATGGTATATATGCTCAAAAAAGGGCAGGTAAAAATTTCGCGCATACAAAAAGATGGCAGAGAAGTGCTGCAAGAGCTGCTCAAGCCGGGCGAGATCTTTGGTGCTCTGCCGTTTACAGGAGAAGCCGGCGAGAAGCTTACCGAATATGCGCAGGCGGCTACAGAAACGGTGGTCTGCACGCTGCAGAAAAAGCATTTTGAGCAGCTTCTGGATGAACATCCCAAAATGAACCGGCAGCTTTCGCTATGGTACGGAGAGCGTATGCGCCGCAGCGAAGAACGGGTTAATAATATGATTTTTAAAAATGTGCGCAGCCGTATTGCCCTTTTCCTGGTGCGTCATGCCGAGAGCTTTGGCCGGCAGAGCGGGGAAGGCATCACTTTTGAAGCCACGCTTACGCACGAAGAAATCGGCTTGCTGGTAGGCGCCGCACGACAGACGGTAACGTCGGTACTTAACGAGCTGCGGCAGCACAACATCATCAGCTTCGACCGGCGCATCTGGAGTATTAAAAATAAGCCGGCGCTTCAGGAAATTGCCGGTTAATCGCCCGAACCTGGCGGCCAACTGCAACAAGGCGGGCACTATCATGGTTTTGTCAGGCCGAAGACATGCGGTCTTCCGGCCGGGGCGCATTTTTTACCTTTCTTGTTCTACTTCTCCAAACAATCGTGATTTTTCTATGTTTTCCCACCTTAAAATGCTCCGTCCGGCATCCGGATTTTTCTTCTTGTTAGCGGCGGCTTTTTTCGCCCTCCCTTTTTTACCCGATGCGGCGCTCGCCATAACGCACAGCGCACCGGCCGACACGCTTTTTATAGGCCGCTTCTCCGAAGTTGAGCCGGATACCGAAGAGGGCGAGGACCGCCT
>JBMCPG010000078.1:0-6473 GCA_048626035.1 Cyclonatronaceae bacterium | reverse complement strand
CGTGATACCGCCGATGCCCACGAACGCATGTTTTTGGTAGAGGTGATGGGCCGCGATGCCGGCTTTATTGCCCTGGAAACCGGCATTGCCTGTGGCGCAGAACTCACCCTGCTGCCCGAAACGCTGCTGGAACTCGATGAAATCAAGAAAAACCTGGCCGCTATTTTAGCAAATAAAAAGCGCAGCACCCTGGTTATTGTGGCCGAAGGAGACGAGTCGGGCGGGGCTATAGAGCTGCAAAATAACATTAAGCCTGATTTTAAGGATATTGATATGCGCGTGTGCGTGCTTGGCCACATTCAGCGCGGCGGCAACCCTACCGCCCGCGACCGCGTGTTGGCCAGCCGGCTGGGTTCGGCGGCCGTAAATGCCTTATTAGACGGGCATGGCAGCGTTATGGTGGGCGTAGTGAATACCAATATTAAACTCACGCCTATGCGCAGCGCCTGAGGAAAGAAAAAAAGCATCCAAATGGAAATGCTCGACCTTACCCATACGCTCAAATAATTTCGGTCCATTTTTACAAAAGTGCCGGCGGCAAGGCGGCATAAAAACGCTGTCGCCGGGCTTTTTCCATCTTCCTCCTAAAAAGAGAAGCGAATTTTTTTATGATTACATTCGATTTTAAAGACGCTCATTCGTTTATAGACAACAGCGTGCTGGATACCTCAATGAATGAGGCAAAGGCGGCGTTTAAGCAGGTTCAGGACAAAACCGGGCATGGCCCGGAGTGGCTGGGCTGGCGGGAGTTGCTTAAAAACCCTAACGATGCCCAGCTCAACGAAATAGACGCGCTTGCGGCCAGCATTCGCAAAAAAGCGGATGTATTCATTATTTGCGGTATTGGCGGTTCTTACCTCGGCGCCCGCGCCGTTATTGATGCGCTTACCCCGTTTTTTAGTAGTGGAGATGGGCCCGAAATCGTATATGCCGGCCATCAGATCAGCGGCAGCTATTTGCGCGACCTCATGGCATACCTCAAAACGCCGAAGGCCGATGGCAGCCTCAAACAAGTTTATGTGAACGTTATTTCGAAGTCGGGTACCACAACCGAAACGGCACTGGCCTTTCGTGTGCTGCGCGACTGGATCCATGCAAGTTATAAAAACCCGGCCGGGCATATTATCTGCACCACCAGCGAATCCGGCGGGGCGCTTAATAAATTAATTGATGCCAACGGCTATCGTAAATTTGTGCTGCCCGACGATGTCGGCGGCCGCTTCTCGGTGCTTACGCCTGTAGGCCTGCTTCCTATTGCCGTGGCCGGGGTAGATATCCGGGCGCTGTTTTATGGCGCGGTTTCGGCCTATCAGGAAACCGAAACGGCCCCGGAGAAGCTGCTCGAATATGCCGCAACCCGGCTTTCCCTCTACAAAAGCGGCAAAGTGATGGATATGATCGCCAGTTTTGAACCCGAGCTCAGCGGCATGGGCGGCTGGATGCAGCAGCTTTATGGCGAGAGCGAAGGCAAAAACGGAAAAGGCGTGTTTCCGGTATTGCTGGGCTTCTCCACCGACTTGCACAGCGTGGGCCAAATGGTGCAGGAAGGTCAGCGAAACATGATGGAAACTTTTCTGGTCGTCGATAAGGCCGAAGATGCCATCATCGTGGAAAAAGAAGACGCAAACACCGACGGACTTAACTATCTGGCCGGTAAAAGCTTTCATGAAATAAACGCAAAGGCGCTTCAGGGCACGCGCGAAGCCCATGTGGAAGGCGGGGTGCCGTGCATCAGTATCCACCTGGAAAAGCTCGATGAGGAGCATATCGGCCGTTTTATTTATTTATGTGAACTCGCCATTGCCGTATATGTGTACTGCCTGGACGAAAACCCCTTCGATCAGCCCGGCGTAGAAGCCTACAAAAAAGCAATGTTCCGCCTGCTGGGCAAACCCGGCTTCTGATTTTTCCTTTTCAATCATCCATAAGGCTTTGGTACAGAACGCTTTCGCCCGGTTTTCGCGGCGGCGGACCGTTGCCAGGGCCTTTTATGCGTAGATGATACGCTCCGCTTAATTCTTCTAAAATGGCAGATATTCCACCGAAACGATACTTCACGGCTGTGGCCGGCAATATTGGCGCAGGAAAATCATCGCTTACTGAGCTGCTCTCGCGGCATTTCGGCTGGGCTCCTTACTACGAGTCGGTAGATGATAATCCTTATTTATCCGATTTTTATGATGATATGCGCCGCTGGAGCTTTAATCTTCAGGTCTATTTTTTATCAAGCCGGTTTCGCCACCAGCGCAAGCTGATGCAGCGCGAAGACAGCTACATCCAGGATCGCACGATCTACGAAGATGTCGAAATATTTGCCCGCAACCTCTATGATATGGGCTTGATGAGCGAGCGCGATTTTGGCAATTACAGCGCGCTTTTTACCGAGATGACCTCCTACCTTAAGCCCCCGGATTTGCTGATTTATTTACGGGCCGATGTGCCCACGCTTGTAAAGCAGATTCAGCAGCGCGGCCGCGATTATGAAACCACCATCCGTATCGATTATCTGGAGTGCCTGAACTCCTTATACGAAGACTGGATTAGCCGCTATCCTCACGAAAAGCTCATCATAGAAACCGACGGGCTCGATTTTGTGAACAATAAAGAAGACCTTGGCAAAGTGATTGAAGTCGTGGAAAACCGCTTGTACGGACTCTTCGCCTGAAGCCCGGGAAGCTGAAGCCGGGTGTTGATTCTTAGCACGTACAACATTATATTATGAAGCTGTATTATAATTCCTTTTAAAACCTTACTTCGTTTGCCAAGACGTTGTATTGCCCAAGTTCGTTCTTTGTTATATGAAGTTTAAGATAAGCGACATCCCGGATCAAAAATCAGAAAAACAGTTGCGTATAGCCGCTGCCGATATTGAACTGGACAACGTACCGCACGAAGATATAGAGCTGCAGGTCGAATTTCAGAAAATGCCGGATGCCATCCAGCTTAGCTTTACGGCTACCACAACACTTCGGCTGCGCTGCGACCGCTCCCTGGATTATTTCGATTTCCCTGTAGAAAGCCATTACCAAGTGTTATTCAAGCCCGATGTTAAGCAAGCCGATGAAGATGAACAGCAGGCCGTGAAACCACTGGTTTTTGCAGAAAATGAAATCGATATAGAACAGCAAGTCCGCGATAGCATCCTGCTCAGCATTCCTATCAAGGCGTTGCATCCGCGTTATATAGATGAAGAGGGTGCTCCAACGCCTTTTAGCTATACTTCCGGCCAGCAGCCCGGCCAAAACGAATCAGAAGATGAGCCCCCGACAGATCCGCGCTGGGAGGCGTTGCGCAAGCTCAAATAAGCCCTCTTGCTTTCTGTAGCCCGCTGCCGCAAAAGCTCTTATACATTTAGTAATTCAGTATTTATTTAGTACATTAATTTTTACCCAAAACCCGATTGATCACCATTACTTATGGCACATCCAAAGCGAAAAACATCTAAAGCCCGCAAACATAAACGTCGTGGCGATATCAAATTGAAAGATGTAACTCTCACCAAGTGCGAAAACTGCGGCTCCTTTCATAAAATGCACCATGCCTGCGTAGATTGCGGATATTACAGAGGAAGACAAGTTTTAGCGGTCAACTAATACCTTATTTATAGCCGGAGAGTTCATGCTCAATATTGCTATCGATGCCGTAGGCGGCGATCATTATCCGCATCATCCTGTGCAGGGCGCTATACAGGCTCTTAATGAGCGGCCCGAACTAAATATTACGCTCATTGGCCCGGAAACGCTTATCCGCGAGGAACTCGATAAGTACTCTTACAGCGGCTCGCGGCTGCATATTATACATGCGCCCGATATTATTGGCATGAACGAAGCCCCGGCCGTGGCGGTGAAAACCAAACGGCGTTCGTCTATTGTAACCGGGCTGGGGCTGCACGCAAAGGGCAAGCTGGATGCTTTTTTCAGCGCCGGAAACACGGGCGCGCTGCTGGCGGCTTCTATGTTTATTCTTGGCAAGCTTCCCGGCGTTTTACGCCCGACAATTGGCAGCATTTACCCTTCGATAGCCGGCAACAAGTTTATGCTTGATGTAGGTGCTAATATTGAAGTAAAGCCCGAAGCACTGCTTCAGTTCGGCATTATGGGAAAAGTGTTTGCCCAAAATTTACTTCATATTAAAGAGCCCAGAATCGGACTCATGAATGTGGGGGAAGAAGAGGAAAAGGGGCGTGAAGCAGTGCGCCAGGCCTATCAATTGCTAAAAGGCCGGCCCGATTTTGCAGGCAATATTGAGGGGCGCGACGTGATGCAAGCCAAAGCAGACGTATATGTATGCGATGGCTTCGTAGGCAATTTGCTGCTTAAGCTGGGCGAATCCATCCCTGAAAATGTGCTGCACATATTGTATGGGTCTCCTGCAAGCAAAAAACTGAGCAAAGAAGAGCTTCAGCTGTTTAAAAATGTATTGCTCGAAGCCCTGGCTCCTTTCGATTATCAACTTGTTGGCGGGGTGCCTTTTCTGGGCGTAAATGGCGTAAGCATGGTAGGCCATGGCGGCAGCTCCCCGCTGGCTATCAAAAATTCTGTACTGAGTGCAGAACAATTTATACGGCTGGATGTAAACGAGCAAATTAAAAGCGCGTTAGCCTAACCCAAGCTTCTACTTATTTTTACATGTCTAACTTACGTTCCGTATCAGCCAATATCACGGCGCTGGGGCATTATGTGCCTGATTATGTGCTCTCCAACGCCGAGCTTGAGAGCCTGGTGGAAACCAACGATGCCTGGATTCAGTCGCGTACCGGCATCAAAGAACGCCGCATCCTGAAAGACCCTGATAAAGCGACTTCTTACATGGGCACGCAGGTAGCACACGAAATTCTGGAGCAGCGCGGCATCGACGGCTCGGAAATCGACTGCATTATCGTAGCCACAGTTACGCCCGACTACCTTTTTCCGGCTACTGCCTGCCTTATCCAGCGCGAAATTGGCGCTACAAACGCCTACGGATTCGACGTTTCGGCCGCCTGCTCCGGCTTTCTGTTCGCCCTTTCCACCGGCTCTATGATGATTGAGTCCGGCCGTTATAAAAAGGTGATGGTTATCGGGGGCGATAAAATGAGCTCTATCGTAGATTATACCGACCGCAGCACCTGCATCATTTTTGGTGATGGCGCGGCCGGCGTGCTTCTCGAACCTTCCGAAGAAGGCTACGGCCTTTGCGATACTATTTTGCGCTGCGACGGCTCCGAAGGCGAGCTGCTTTGCCAGCCCGGCGGCGGCAGCATGAATCCCGCCTCGGTAAAAACCGTTGAAAACCGGGATCATTTTCTGAAGCAGGAAGGCCGCGTGGTTTTCAAAAAAGCAACCTCCTATATGGCCGATGTTTCTTTGGAAATTATGAAGCGTAACAACCTTGAAAACAACGATATAAACTGGTTTGTTCCACACCAGGCCAACGAGCGCATCATTAACGCGACGGCCGCACGTATGGGCCTGAGCCTCGATAAAGTGATGATGAACATAAGCCGCTATGGTAACACCACCGCGGCTACAATTCCGCTTTGCCTCTACGAATGGCAAGACCAGCTTTCCAAAGGAGATAACCTGATTCTGGCTTCTTTCGGCGGCGGGTTTACCTGGGGCGCAACCTACATGAAATGGGGGCTTTAACGCCCTGCGATGCCAGATGTATGATGCATCATATCCAAACAAACGCCTGACATTATGAGTACTAAAGCACTTCTGTTTCCCGGCCAGGGTTCCCAATCGGTTGGCATGGCCAAGTATCATTTTAGTTCCGACGCAGGGTTTCGCAATATCTGTGAGCAGGCCAACGAAATTCTTGGCTATTCGTTGAGCGACATCATGTTTGAAGGTCCGGCCGAAACATTGCAGCAAACCGAGCATACGCAGCCAGCTATTTTCCTGCATTCGGTAGCTCTTTTTGAAATTCTCGATATTCAGCCGGATATGGTGGCCGGGCACAGCCTTGGCGAATTTTCGGCCCTTACGGCCAGCGGAGCACTGGCTTTTGAAGATGCTCTGAAGCTGGTGCGCAAACGCGGGCAGCTTATGCAAAAAGCCGGCCAGCAGCACCCCGGCACGATGGCCGCCGTTATTGGCATGAGCGATGAGGCCGTTATCGATATTTGCAAGCAAGCCAGCGAAGGCGAACAAAGCATGGTTGTACCGGCGAATTTCAACTGCCCGGGCCAGCTTGTGATTTCGGGTCATGAGCCAGCGGTTGACCGCGCCATGGCCTTGCTCAAAGAACAGGGCTGCCGCCTTACCAAAAAACTACCCGTAAGCGGCGCATTTCATTCCCCGCTTATGCAGCCTGCTTTTGAAGGGCTTAAGACCGAAGTCGGCCAGCTGGCCATCAGCGCTCCGAAATGCCCGGTATATGCCAATTATACCGCTGCGCCCACGCAGGATCCCGACGAAATTCGCAGCAATATCCTCAACCAACTGCTTAATCCGGTGCGCTGGACCCAGACGCTGCTGGCCATGAAAGAA
>JBMCPG010000077.1:0-6518 GCA_048626035.1 Cyclonatronaceae bacterium | reverse complement strand
CTACTCCTTATGGAACGAACCCAACCTGAATAATCCGCAGTGGGGGCATTTCATTGGCTCCATGGAAGAATATTTTGAAATGTTTCGCTACGGCGCACAGGCCATCCAACGGGCCGATCCGCAGGCGCGCATTGCTTCGGCCGGATTTGCCGGCACCGATACGGCGCTGCTCGACCGGCTTTTGCGCTACGAATATGCCGATGGCAGCCATCCGGCCGATTATATAGATGTGCTTAACGTGCACGACTACACCGGCCGGCAGCCCCCGGAAACCGCCCGCATCGACATCAACGCAGACCGCGGAGACGATGCAGAACCCGGCCTGAGTTTTGAAGAACGCCTGATGCGGCTCACGCACTGGCGCAATTATCGCCTGCCCGGCCGCCCGGTCTGGCTCACCGAAACCGGCTACGATACCGGCGGCGAACAGGGGATTTCCCGACGCGAGCAAGCACAGCGCATTCCCCGTTTGCTCCAGATTGCCCTGGGCAGCGGTATGGACAAAGTATTTTTATATCGCATCACGGGAGATAAACCCTCCAAATACGCCGCCTCCGGCATCTGGGACGCAGACGCCATTCCGAAGCCCTCGCACTTTACCTTAGCAACGCTGATACATCAGACCGATGGATATGATGAAGTGATCCGGCTTCCGCACCCCGACGAGCGCGTATGGATCTACGCCTGGCGGCATGGCGGGCGCATCACCTTGTCGGCCTGGGCGGCCGGGCAGGCTGATGAAGCCGGCCCGGCCCGCCTCCATCTTGATCTCGGCGAAGCACAGCTTACCGATAGTTTTGGCTATTCGCAAAATATCAACATCGGGGCCGATCATCTCTTATCGGAATTTCCAATCTATATATCGGAGCTGAGTGAGGCAGCCGAAACCATCATACTACAAAAAATAGCGCAGGCCGAAAATGAGCGCCAAGCCTATTTTGATGCGCGTAATGAAATGGCCGATGCCCATGCGCAGGGCTGGAACATCGGGGCAGAGCCGGACGAAGCCCCGGCCATGTTCGACTTCGGCCGGCCCCGGCCAATGCAGCCGCTCGCGTGCACAAACGCCGCCCATTTTGATGCTTCAGAGATTAGCGACGATAAAAAAATTGAGGCCGCAGAACGCGCCTGGCTCCCGAAACCTGAAAACCAGACGAGCTGCCGCATGCCCGGAGGAAGTGCGTTTAGCATGATGGTATCCGTGCCTGATGGCCCGTTCGTTATTGAAACCGGACTGCGTGGACAGCGCGCGATTCTGGAACTCAGCGATGAAGACGGCGAGCTGCTCTATCAAAAAGATTATGACGCACAAATGCTGGAAACCGCAGCCGGAGAAGCGCTGCGCGAACGCGTTGACCTGCCCGGCACAGAGTCCGGCCGGCTACGGCTGCGCATCCGCTTTGAGAGCTACGGCGGGGAGCTGCACTGGTTGCGCGTACTGCCGGATATAGCAGAATGAAGGCCGGGCGAAAGATCCCGGACGTTTATTAACTGAAAATAAAAAACACCATAAAACCGCTCAGACGTAAGCCTTCAGGATAAAATAGATCACAACGCCGGTTATAGAAACGTACATCCAGATAGGAAAAGTAAATTTCGAGATTTTCCGGTGAATGGTGAATTTACCAGCAAAAGCAAAGAAAAAACTACTCAAAATGAGCGGCACTACTACAACGGAGAGTATAATATGGCTGATAAGAATAAAGAAATACACAGGCCTGATCCAGCCTTCTCCCGGAAAAACAGTATGCCCGATAAAATTATGATAAATCACATAGCTAATCAGGAATAAGGCTGAGGCTACGAAGGCCGCCAGATTAAACTTCATGTGGGCTTCAAAATTACGCTTTTTAATTTGCAGAATCGACAGTACCAGAAAGGACGCCGCCATGGTGTTAAAAAACGCATTTACGGAAGGCAAATATCCTACCCAATCGGGCACGGTTTCGGCCCCGCCGCGAAAGTAAATCAACCAAAATAAAAAGATAAGCACCAGGCCGCTGGCAATCATAATGGCAACAACGGCGCGGGCAACGTTCAGGTTTTCAAACGCGCTGAGGGTAACTTTAGACCTGAATCCGGAGGTGGTGTTCGTAAGGCTCATAAATATAAATAATAGTAATAAATAGCGGAGTAATCGTTAAAATAGTTGAGTCAGAAACGCAGCATTCAGCCCGAAGTTTTTTCAAACTGCTGCTTTTTTCGGTGAAGCACCCATCTCAAATAAAGATGTTCGAGTGCCAGGGCTTCCACGCCTTTCCAGTGGCTGGTGAGGCGGGCAAATTCGGCATCGCTGGTGTTGTCGGGATCGCCGCCACAGGCCAGAATTACCCATTTTCGCAGGCCTTTTTCTTCTCCTTTTTGCCGGTTGGAGGGAAACGCGGCATCGGGCCGGTTGCGGAACAGCATCAAATCCTGGGCGATAACCGGGCCGATGCCGCGCACGGGAATGATGGCATCATAGAACTGCTGCGGCGGAAGTGCTTCAAGCGCCTCAGGATCAAGCGCTCCCGAAACAATTTCATGCGCCAGGCCGACGACATATTCGCCTTTACGCAGGGAAAGTCCGTGCTTTTTGAGCGCCACCGGATCTGCTTTCATCAGTTGATGAGGCCGCGGCCAGGCGCTCACCCGCCCGAAAGAAGATTCCAGCCGCGTACCGTGGGCTTCACGCACTCCATAAACCATTTTGCGCGCGGTTGGTTTATGGCTTATCTGTGCTATGATGATGCGGTTCAGGGCGTCTTCAAATATATTTGCGCGGGCCACCCGCTTGAATCCATAGGCTTCTTTGAATATGGGTGCCAGCCCGGGATCGTTGCCGGCCTGTTCATAAAGCGGCTTCAGATCGAGATCAGTGCCCAGAATCCGGGCCAGCTGTTTGTTGGCAGCGGCTATTTCATCATCGTCGAGCCGATCATCACATTCAATAAAAAAAGCGGGCTGTTCGGTTTCGCCGTTAAAAAAGATGCGCAGCAACACCTCCCGCTCCGGCAGTGAAACCGGGCGCAACATTCCTTTTTCCGGAATTTCGGCGGGTACATGCTCGTAATCGAAATACGAGGCGACATCCAGAGAAAGGAAAAAATCGTGCGGGGCGGTGGAAGGAAGCGTCCAGGAAAACGGCATGCAAAAAGGAATTAGATTATAGCTCGCAAAAGGTACATCAATGCCTATTGTATAGTTCCCAGCAGTTTGAGGCTCAGAAAAAGATACAGAGTAATAATAATGGCCAGGCGGAGCGTAGAGGGCACCTGCACCACCCGATAACGCACCAGCAGCGGCAGGCCCACGAACCATAAAATGATGGTGGTGGCAAACATATAAATCATCTGCTGCTGAAAGATGAAGTCCAGCGTCCACTCGAAAACTTCCGTCGCAAATGTAATGATGCCATCGGGGGCGGTAAAAATTCCGACGAGCAGATTCCCGACTGCCAGGCCTGAAAAGCTCATGTGCATAAGCACAGCCAGCACCAGCAGCACGTTGTAAATAACCCGAAAGGAAGACTTAGAATTTTTTTCAGCCATAAGAAATCTTGAATAATTAAAATGCCGGCAGTATCTGGCTGGCAGAAGGCGGGAATATACGGCTTAATCGGGCAAAATGAAGCCGCTTGCATTGTGTATAGCAAAGTCCTTCGGCTTCGGGACGGATAAAATAAGAAAATAAATACTTATACGGATTATGATTTTTATCAGAATACTTATATATTAGAAAGCTATTCAAACCGCCCCGCTGCGGTTTTTTTCACTATAATATAAACGCTTATCCCGAATGCATAACTTGCATCGCGGTTTACACCACAGGATATTTTCTACATGTCAGATGAGTTGAAAAAAGACGCTGAAAACGCTGAAAATCAGACCGAAAATGAAACAACTGCCGAAACGCCGGAAGTAACTCCGGAATCGGCCGAAAAATCTGCAGAGCCTCAGGAAACGGAAGCGCAGGAAGAGGCCAAAGAAGAGCCGGCATCTACCGAGGATCACATCCCTACGTTCAAAGGGGAAAAAGCCAGCAAAGTATATACGCTCGACGAGCTCGAAGAAGCTTCCGAAGATTATTCTGATCAGGAGTTTGAAGACCTGATGCAGATGTATGAAGGCACGCTGACTTCCATCACCGAAAAAGAAATCGTTACCGGCCGGGTCGTTTCTGTTGATGAAAAGTATGTTGTCGTTGATATCGGCTTTAAATCTGAAGGCATTGTTCCGCTCAACGAATTCCGGAATGCCGAAGAGCTGAAGGCCGGCGACGAAGTGGAAGTTTTTCTGGATCGCGTGGAAGACCGCGAAGGCCAGCTCATTCTTTCCCGCCGCAAGGCAAATACGCTGCGCACCTGGCAGAAAATTGAAGAAGTTTACGAAAACCAGCAAGTTATTGAAGGCCATATCAAGCGCCGCATAAAAGGCGGTATGGTGGTTGATATCTTTGGAATCGATGCCTTCCTGCCCGGCTCACAAATTGATGTGCGCCCGGTTCGCGATTTCGATGCCTATGTAGATCGCAACATGGAATTTCTGGTCGTTAAGCTCAATATGAGCAGCGAAAACGTGGTTGTATCCCACCGCGCGCTGGTAGAAACCGATCTGGAAGATCAGCGCCAGGAAATTCTGGCCAGCATGGAAGCCGGACAAATTCTGGAAGGCGTGGTCAAAAACATCACCGATTTTGGTGTCTTTATCGATCTCGGCGGCGTAGATGGTCTGCTGCACATCACCGACCTGAGCTGGGGCCGCGTAGAGCATCCCTCCGAAATTTGCCGCCTCGACCAGCGCCTGAACGTAGTTGTGCTTGAGTTTGATGAAGAGCGCAAACGTATTTCTTTGGGCCTGAAACAGCTCCAGCCGCATCCGTGGGAAGAAATCAACAAAAAATACCCCGAAAATTCCAAAGTACAGGGTAAAGTGGTTTCCATCGCCGATTATGGCGCCTTTGTAGAACTTGAAAAAGGCGTTGAAGGCCTGGTTCATATTTCCGAAATGTCCTGGACGCAGCACATCAAGCATCCTTCTCAGCTGGTAGAGAAAAAGCAGATTATTGAGTGCGTAATCCTCAATATAAATGAGGACGAGCGCAAAGTTTCGCTTGGTGTTAAGCAGCTGGAAAAAGATCCATGGCAAGACATCACCGAGCGCTATCCGGTTAATTCCCGGCACCGTGGCGTTATCCGCAACCTGACCAACTTCGGCGTGTTTGTAGAGCTGGAGCCAGGTATTGACGGCCTGGTGCACATTTCTGACCTCAGCTGGACGACGAAAGTCAGCCATCCGAGCGAAGTGGTGAGCCGTGGACAGGAAATTGAGGTCGCTATTCTGGCCGTCGATTTTGAAAACCGCCGTATTTCTCTCGGACACAAGCAAGTGCTTGATAACCCCTGGGAAAGTTTCGCAGCCGAATATCCGCTGGGTGCCGAAGTAAAAGGCAAAGTAACCCGGCATACGGAAAAAGGTGCTTTTCTGGAGCTGCCGCACGGCCTTACCGGCTTTTTGCCCGTGAAGGAAGTGGACAATCCTGATGAGTTCAAAAACGATTTCGCCGTTGACAGCGAAGTAGAACTCAACATTGTAGATTTCGACGAGCAATCTCGCAACATCACCCTTAGCGAGCGCGAAGCTACGCGCAAGCGGGCCGAGAAAGAGCTTAAGAAGCTTCAGAAGAAAAAAGAAAGCGGCGAGCAGCCTACCGGCGCGCTCACGTTTGGCGAAATGTCTGGCCTCTCCAACCTCAAAAAGCAGCTTGAAGACCAAGAGCGGGAAGAGGCAAAAACGTCTGAAAATAAGGATGACGAAAAGTAATACATCTGCTTAAGCTATTGGCATCATAAATATGCTGTAGATACGTATAATATTTAATGATGCGGAATGAAAAAACAGCTTTAGCCATTTCACAGAGTTAAGAAGAGGAACCTTGCAAAGGGTTCCTCTTTTTTTGCTTGAACCTTAGCCGTATTTATAAGTGTCAAGCGCCTGTGATACAACAGGTTAACACACTAAAATGCGCGTGCGATGTTATCATACAACCACATTTACAGAGCCTTCCGAACCACTGAAAGCTTTGGCCCGCGCGCCTATTATGCAGGTTAAAAACTTAGATATTATTATGAAATTCGTACAGGAAGCAGACAGTATTCAGGAAACGTATGAGCTGTTACACCAACGCCTTCGCGACTCCGTACCCGAAGCAGAGCTTTACATGAAGGCAGAGCTGGTATATGAAATCAATCGTATTAAAAAAGAAAAAAATGCAGTTATTTTAGGCCATAACTACATGGAACCCGCCTTGTTTCATGGCATTCCCGACCATGTAGGCGATTCGCTGGGCCTGAGCCGGATTGCGGCCAATTCCCGGGCCGACCGCATTGTGTTTTGCGGCGTGCGTTTTATGGCAGAAACGGCCAAAATTTTGAATCCTGACCGTATGGTGCTTTTGCCTGCGCGGGTAGCCGGTTGCTCGCTTGCCGCAAGCATAACCGCCGAAGATGTACGCCGTTTGAAAGCTAAATATCCCGGCGT
>JBMCPG010000076.1:0-6598 GCA_048626035.1 Cyclonatronaceae bacterium | reverse complement strand
ACCCAAGAACTGGACGCAGTACACCCAGGAGGGCAACGCCCGCTGGAACGTAGATTTTGAAGAAGGCGAGGTAAGCGTTGAAGTCGTTGCCCGGGAGGGGGAATCGGAAGAAGAGCTGCGCGGCCGCCTCTCGGAAACCGTGGATGAGCTCAGCCGCAGCCAGGGCGCGCCAACGCCTATGCCCGATGATGAACGGGTAGTGAGCGAGCGGCCCGTTCTGGAAAATCAGTTGGAGCGGAACGGCGCAGAAAATGATGCCGAACTGGCCCAAAACGCTGCTGAAACCGCAGAAATTATCACTCAGGAAACTTCTGATGGAGAAAACGTGCAAATTTTGAGGGCTAATTTACAGCTCGTACCCGACCATATACGCGAACGGGCCGAGCGGTTTCAGGCCGACTTATTGCGCTATGCAGATACCTATGAAATTGAGCCCGCCCTGCTGATGGCGCTCATCCATACCGAGTCGTTTTTTAACCCTACCGCCCGCTCTCATGCCAATGCGCACGGCTTAATGCAAATTGTGCCTACCACGGCCGGCCGCGACGTATATCGGGAGCTCAACCGGCAGGACGGGATTCCGACGCCGGAGTTTTTATACGAACCGGGGCAAAATTTACTGTTTGGGTCGGTGTACATCACCATTTTGCGCGACCGCTACATCCGGGGCGTGGCCTCGCCGCTGGTACATGAATACATGATTATCTGCGCCTACAACACCGGAGCGGGCAATGTTGCAAAAGCCTATACCGGAAATACGCGCATCGGCGATGCCGTAGAAATCGCCAATGGCATGAGTCCGGAGGAAAATTTTAACCACCTTCTGGAACATCTTCCGTATGAAGAAACCATCGACTACCTGCAAAAAATAACCGAACGCCGCGAAAGCTATCGCCGCTGGCTCGAAGGCGCAGAGGGTTAAAGCGCGCCGGCTGCGCGTATCATCCGTCTATTTCGGAATAGCTGAGCAAATCGCTGAAGGGATGCGGCTGCACCGGCTGGTTCACAAACTGCGGCATGGTGTAGCCGGCATCCGCCCCGATGTAGGTAGGATCACAAATAAGATATGTTTTTTCGTTAAACGTGATCAAGTCGCCCTCAATATCTTCCGAAACCTCAACCGCTGTAGCCAGATGTCCCGGCCAGCTTACGGCAATGACCTCACGATCCATGAAATTCCGTACTAAATACGCAAAAAAGATGGAGCGATCATCGCAATCTGAATAGGGGAAATGCAGAATCTGGTCGGGCGTCATATAAACTTCATAGCCAAACTGCTCAGTATCGGTTTGGTACTCAAACGCCTTCTGAGTGAAGCGAAGCAGGAAATCCAGGGCCTGTTGGGTAGATAACTGCCCGATAACAGGCTCAATTTGTGATTTTAGTTGTTCGTGCAGCCGTGAGGAAGCCGGGGCCGCAAACATCACTTCCGGCCGCATGATAGGAAACTCACCAAGCAGCGACACGTAGCTGCGGTCGTAGCTTAGCTCAAACGTATATTGCTGCCCGGCAAAGCCAAACTGAAGCGGTTTATTTTCAAACACGGTAGATTTTGGAGCCTGATTGATATTCATCGAAAGCACGCGCAGCCGCTGGTCTTCGTCCGGCTTGTAGGTATGAATGGAGCCGGGTTTCGTCTCAGCGGAGTGTCCGGCCTGCATCACATAAAAGCGGGGCAGGTGTTCGTCGAGACTGTAATAACTTTTTTCAAACAGCTTTTCAGAAACGGGCATGAGCAAAAACAGCTGATTGTCGCGATAGCCGCCGTTGGCATGAAAGCCACTGTTGTGCAGCAAAAACCAGCTCAGGAAAACCGCCTCATTATGGCTGCGAAACGTTTGCCGCGCATAATCTTTAAGCAGCATCGCATAGCCCCACTCGTTAATATTATGCGTATCGGTAAAGGTCTTAAACGTTTCAATGATGTCTTCAAAGTTGGTTTGCGCCATCTCCAGCCAGGCATCGGCCAGCGCATCGTTGGAAAGTTCGGCCAGCGAAAACTGCCCGGCATTTTTTAAAGGGGTAAACGGGACATCATAAAAATGCCAGCGCATGCTTTGCTCCGGCGGGGAAGTTTCTTCCGGCTCGGGTTGAGGCTCGGGTTCAGGTTGAGGCTCAGGTTGAGGTTGAGGTTCAGGTTGAGGTTGAGGTTCGGGTTCGGGGGCATTTTCTTCCGGCTGCGGGGCTACCGGTGCCTGAACGGGTTTGGGGGCTTCTTCGGGGACCGGTTCGGGGGCTTCGGTGTCGAAATCTTCCCAGTTTTTGCGCAAAAAATCGGCAAAAGCCGCGTTTTGTTCATCTACATACGTTTGAAAAGCCTGCTCCTGCTGTCGTTTCCATTCGTCGAAGTCCTGGGCAAAGGCCGCGGCCGGAAGAATCAGGCTGGCAAGCAGAATACCGGTAATAGCAGTAGCTTTCATAACAGAGGTCCTTAGAGTTTGGTGATGGCATCTTTGGGCACGCTAATATATACGCTGAGGTGCTCTTCTTCTATGACGAGCCGGGAAACGGAGGTATTTCCGAACGCGTAGGCGGCATATTGATGGGTAATAGACTGTAGCTCTTCGCCCTGCCGCTCGAGCTGCTGCACCCGGATGCCGAGGTATTGGCCCAATTCTGCCAGCGCTTGCTGTTTGGCTTTTACAAAGGCAGGATGGGCATCATATTCTGAATACGGAAGTCGGGCGCGGGCATGCCAGCAGGAAGCCGTTTCGACAACATCGCGCCCGGCAAATTGCGCAGGCCCACAGCTGAAAGAGCGTTCTTGCGGAGAGGTTAGCCGATCCTGCTGAACGGTGGTATCGGCATCGGTAGGCGGCGTTTCTGCAACGCGGTAAATAAGTGTGGAGCCCACATAGGTAGAGTCGATAGCCTGATACTGGAGGGGGCGCTCGTCGGGTATTGCGAACTCGCTGAATTCCCGAATAGCCCGGTCGCCGGTACCGAACCATGCTACATAAACGCTGGTTAAATAGGAAGAAAGCAGCTCGGCTTCTGCTCTGCTGCGCAGCTTTTCATACTGCCCGTTGCTGTAGTGATTGAAGCGGGAGGCGATGGCGACACCGGTTCGCTCCGTGCTTGTCCAGGTGCCGGAATCGTACAAGATTGCCGGAGCGGCTGCAGATGTTGCGCTATCCTCATATAAATCTGTTTGCTGCGCACAGCCGGGCAGAGGCCAGCTCATAAAAAGCAGAAATACAAGTAAAACTATGCTAATATATGAGCGATTATACACCATAACGCATTCATGTTAAAAAAAACCGGTTCCGGATTGGGCCGGAACCGGTTAAAGGTAGAAAATCAAGGCCTGCGAAACACGGAATAACCCTTAGTCCATGCCAAGGCGGTCGAGGTTTTCCTGCAACTCCTTAAATGCTTCAGATTCGCGGAAGCGCACATAAAGTTCTTCATCCTGAGAAAGAGCATTCTCGAGGGCGGCCCGCGCCGTTCCTACTGGCATATTAGCCAGCACAAAGCACTCGATACGTCCGTCGGGAAGAGCGCTGCACTCACGGCGATCCATATCTACGCCGCGCAGCTCCTGAGAAGTTACCTGCTGGCTTGCAAACGAAAACATAGAGCTGTAGTTGGCGCTGGTGCCGCTTCCTACTTCGTCTTCAAACAGCTTTTCGAGGGTCTCAACTTTAATGCTCAGCTTGGAAGCCATATCGCTGCGGGCCTGGATAAAAGCCGAGCGCTCGGCCGAACTACGCCGCTGCCCGATAAACGTGCCGGTAGAATAGAGAAATTCTTCGGTATCGGAGGGCGGCTGGTTATACCATTCCGGGGCCGATTCCAGGAGGTTCTGTGTATTACGCTGCTCACTGCTTTTACATGCTGAAAAAAGCAGCAAAAAAGAAAGCATGCAAGCGAGTAGAATATTTGTTTTCATAAATTAAGGAGTTTAGTATTATTGAATGATGAGGCTATATAAATGGACTACGTGCAATAATACAATATATATCTTGATTTTGTAAAATTGGTAGCCGGTAATTTATTTCAGGGATGGTAAAAGCTATCCCGGGTTGCATCGGCTTGAGATACGGTCTGTGCGTGTGTATGTTATGCAGAAACAGAAAAACATGCCGATTTTTAGCTGGGTTATATGTATTCCATAAGCGCTTCTTTTAACGGTTCTACCTTCTTCGTTCGTCTATTATGCTACTTCCCTTTACTATCCGGCTTTGAGATAGTTTTCTCGTTTTGCTTTGCCTGCATGTTTATCTTGCCGATGTTCTATTATACTGCTTTAAGTTGTAAAATGTTTAATTTATAGTCAAGTTATTTACTCTTGTAAATTTGTAAAGCAAATCCCCTATGATCCGCTTATTTGCCGTGTTAGCCCTTGTGCCAATGCTGTTTTGGCTTCCTGCCGCCCGCGCGCAGGTGAGCGAACAAGAAATTCTCTTGTCGGATAGCTATATTTTCGGGCAGGCCTATGGAGAAACCCGCGATGAAGCTATTAATAATGCCCGCGTTGCCCTCATCGAAAAGCTGGTGGTTACCGTTACCAACGAGTCCGAACTTAATGTCCGGGACGATGCTACGGCGTTTGAAAGTGAATTTGTAAGTCGCACCCAGACCATGAGCCGTATGCAGTTGCGCGGCCTTGATGTGATGCCCGAACAGCGCCGGGATGGAAGCTGGAAAGCTATCGTTTATATCAGTGAAGAGGATTATCGCCGTTCGATGGATACCAGCCGCGACCGGCTGCTGCGCCTGCTGCAGGCCGCCGACTCGGCCCGCCTGCAAGAATCTCCCGCCGTGGCGCTTCGCGATTACACCGAATTGCTGGTGCAGCGCCCGTTTTATCCGCTTCCGCTCTATGCCGATGAAGCTCTTGAAAACGCTCCGGGAAACGACATCGCCGAATTTGCAGCCCGCCGTATCGAGCAGGAGCTGGAGCGGGTAAATATTGAAGTGCGCGAATTACAAACCTACACCGACCCGGTGGAAATTGTCCTGGAGCTGCGGCTCACGCACGAGCAGAGCGGGCGCCCGCTGCAAGAGGCCGAAATCCGTTTCGATCTTTCCGGATATGGGTTTCTTCCCGTAAATGATGGCTACGTCCGCCTTTCGCTTGATGTGCTTCCCGAGCGCCGGCTGGCCTCCTATGCTATGCAACTGCGCCCGGCCTACGAAGCCAGCGACGAGGGGCAGGCTTCCATTGCCGCTTCTGTTATTCCGGTTGTAAGCCGGCGGCTCGAAATTGATTTCAGCCGTCATATTTCGCTCGATTTTTCCGCCACCCGAGTAGGGACTGGCGGCTATCAGTTTCAACCCCTGATTGAGAACATTGCCGTAAAAGAAATCCGCTGGGATTTTGGAGATGGATTGAGCTCCAGACAGCTTAATCCAAGACAGGCGTTTACGCCTGAACAAATGGAGCAGCCGAGAATGGTTTCTTTCACGCTTAACGGCCGCCCGGAGCTTACTATCAAAAAAGAGCTGCGCCCCGATGGAAATCTTTATACGGTCGCTAACCCCGAGGAAAATGTTTCAGAAGAGCAGGACGCTCCGCGGCATGATGCCCGGACGGCTACCGCCCCGCGCGACACGCCCGAAGAAGAAAGCCCGCCGGCACCGGCTTCATACCGCATCCCGGCGGCACACCAAAACGTGATAGATGAATTGCTGCGCAGCCAGCGCTGGGAGCAGGCGCAGCGGCTTTTAACGGGCTTTCAGCAGGAAAACAGCCAGCTCAAATTTGGTAATAGCACCAGCGTAGGGCGCGAACATATTGCCGAGTGTTACGTGCTTGTTTTAAACCCCGATAGCCAGATGGTAGAAGCCGTCCTGAGCCCTGAGCAAGCCGGAATACGCCAGAATCTGCGCAATGGCCAGCCGGTTGAAGACATGCGCGATCGCTATTCCGGGCGTGCACCCGTTTGGGTACTGCTTCCCTACTGAAGACGAAAAATAACCGGCTGGACCATGCGCACGCGCACGGGGCGCCCCCCCTGCATGCCGGGCGAAAAAGTCATGTTACGCATGGCTTCGATGGCGGCTTCATCCAGGTCGTCATCGACGCTGCGCACTACTTCTATATTGCTTACGTTTCCCTGCTGGTCTACCACAAACTGAATAATAACGCGGCCTTCTATGTTATAAATCCGGGCTCTACGGGGATATTCGAGCGCTTCATAAAGTGCCGCCTGCCCGCCCCGCATTTGAGGCATTTCTTCAACCACTGTAAGAATCTCGTCTTCGTCTTCTCTACTACCGTCCTGCTGCGGATTTTCATCCCCGGCCGACGGGCGCTGCGGGCTGGGTTGTATGGTCGTAGCCCCTTGTCCGGGCGGAACCTGCTCGTTAATGTTGCGTTTCCGCTGCTGGTCTTCAGAGCTGCGTTGCGCCTCAATAAGTTGAGCATTTACCCGCGTGGTTTCGTTCTCGCGCACCACCAGCTGCCCCGCCAGCTCGCGGTAGCCTTCCAACTGTCCGCGATATTCGTAGCGCCCTGCAGGTATATCGCGGATCAGGTTGATGCCGCTCCATTCTGCAATCAGTTCTCCCGAGCTATTGAACAGGCGGAACTGCGCCTCCGGGCTTTGGGTCGCAAAGCGAATGGTGCCCACGCGAGGCTCCAGGCTGATAT
>JBMCPG010000075.1:0-6618 GCA_048626035.1 Cyclonatronaceae bacterium | reverse complement strand
TAAGCGTCGTGCCGGGGCTTTATTTTTTCCTCATAAAGCTGGTACATAAAATCCAGGGCGGCCTTGCGCTCATTCGGGATGTCGCCGTCGAGAATGGCTTCCTGAATCCCGTTTTTGATGATGCCGACTTCCGGCCCCGGCTTCAGATCAAGCAGTTCCATAATTTCGAGTCCGCTTACCGGCGGCTCAAAATTGCGCACATGGTCTTTTTCCTCTACTTCCTGAATCATGCGCTCTACGCGGTCGAAGTTGGCCAGATACTGCCGCACTTTCCGGTCGTTTTTACTGGTAATATCGGCCCGGCAGAGCGTCATCAGGTCGTCGATGTCATCACCGGCTTCGAAAATGAGCCGTCGCACGGCGCTGTCGGTAACTTCGGCATTGGCCAGGGCGATAGGACGCAGATGCAGGCGCACCAGTTTCTGGACATATTTGAGGCGGTGATCAAGCGGCAGGCTCAGCTTGCGGAAGATGCGTTTGGCCATGCTGGCCCCGAGCACGTCGTGCCCGTGAAAGGTCCAGCCATGTTCCGGGGAAAATTTCTGGGTGGCCGGCTTGGCAATATCATGGAGGATAGCGGCCCAGCGCAGGAACAAATCATCGCTGACTTCCGCCACGTTGTCGAGCACTTGCAGGGTATGCCAGAAATTATCTTTATGGCGCAGGCCGTTGCGCTCCTTTACGCCCTGCAGCTCGGCCATTTCGGGGAAAAACTCGTGCAACAAGCCGGTATGGAACAGCAGGCTGAATCCACGGGAGGGCACCCGGGCACGCACTATTTTATTCAGCTCGTCGGTAATGCGCTCTTGCGATACAATGCTGAGGCGGCCGGTCATGCGGCGGATGGCTTCATAACTTTGCTGCTCGATTTCAAAATTGAGCTGAGTGGCAAAACGCACGGCGCGCATCATGCGCAGCGGGTCGTCGGTGTAGGTTTGCTGAGGGTCCAGCGGGGTGCGGATAATGCCTTGTCGTAAATCTTCGATGCCGCCGAACGGGTCTTGCAGCGCCAGATAATCGGCGGCATTCAGCGACCAGGACATCGCATTAATGGTGAAATCGCGCCGTTTTTGGTCGTCTTCCAGGCTGCCGTCCTCAACAACAGGCTTCCGGGAGCCGCGGTCGTAGCTTTCCCGGCGGGCGCCTACAAACTCCAGGTCGAAATATTCATAGCGGATGTGGGCAGTGCCGAAGTTTTTAAACGTGGAAAGCGTACTTTTTTCCAGCCGCCGGGCGACTTCCTGAGCCAGGCGGATGCCCGGCCCGAGAGTAACAAAATCGAGGTCTGTTGTCTGCTCCTCGGCTTTGCTTTGGCTTTTTTGCTGGATTTGCCGCAGATAAAAATCGCGTACGAAACCGCCTACCACATACACAGGCTGCCCGAGCGCGGCGCCGGCTTCAGAGATACAGGAAAAAATCCGGGATTGTGCGGGAGAAATATCAATCAAACTTAAAGGCAGAATGTAAAACGAAAAAAAGTAGGGATCAGCAGCCATGAAGCTAAGCAAAGACTGCACCGGCGGCCGGTTTAGCCCGCCGCGTGAGCGCGCCAAACCAGCAGAGAGCTGCCAAAAATGAGGGTGGAGCTCGCCGCTGAGCCCATACAATACCAGCAAATAGCTTCTAAAATGAAGACCATCACATATACAAACCAGCAGCTAAACAGGAAGCCCGGAAGCGTGAGTAGCGGCAATATGCGGGAAAGCAGCCCGATTCCCCGATCCAGCCACAGCAGACTCATAAAAATGACGCTCAGATAAAACAAAACGCCAAAAAGAGCTACCGGAACTCCAAACATAGTGGAATATTCGCTGGTCGTAACGGTTTGGCAACCGCCGGATTCCCCGCAGCCGGGCGGGGCTTCCATAAAATGCGTGGCCGTGAGATAGGTGGCATCGGCAAAGCCGATAAACCCCAGCACCAGAATAAAAATGTAAAGCGGTTTTTGCTGCATCGCTGCGGCCCGGTATAAAAGGTGATGGCCTGTTTTTATTCCCCGGCTACCAGCTCATGAAGCTGTTCCGGAGTTTGCGGCGTACGAATTTGTTCGCCGTTCATAAAGGCAGTAGGCGTAGCATTAATGCCATATTCGCTGGCCTTGAGGTGTCCCTGAACAATGCTGTACATCAGGTCTTCGTCGCGCATATCCTGTCGGAACTGCTCCATATCCAGCTCCAGATATTCGGCCATAGCCATAAAGCCCTGTTCGGGGTTTTCGTTGCGCCAGCGGTCGGTATTGTAGTACAGCAGATCGGTCATTTCCCAATATTTGCCCTGGTTTCCGGCAGCAACCGAGGCGGCGGCGGCGGCGCGGGAAGGGAAATTATTATTAATAGGATAATGCCGGGGCACAAAATGAAAGGTATCGCCGTATTCTTCGAAATATTCTATAACAACGCTGTGAAAGCGCGCGCAATGACCACAGCCATAATCGGAATAGACGATAAGCGTGTTCTCGGCCGACTCATCGCCTTTGGTCCAGGTGGGCACCGTATATTCGGGCAGGTCGCCCGTATTCTGGACTGTAGTCGCCTCTATTTGCTGCTCGGTATCCTGAAACGCCATATAAACAACCACAGCGGCGATAATCAGCAGTACGCCGGTTGCGCCATACCAAAGGGCCGGGCTACTTTTCTGGGAGGCTGAAGCTGGGTTTTTCTTTGGATTATCAGACTTGGATTTCGCCATATAAATTAGATACTTGGATATTTAAATCTATGAAAAAACAATAGCTTTGCTGTACTAAGCTTTAGTACAACGCTTGCATTAACGCACAAAAGCGGGAAAAATCATGCTGCAAATATATAAAATACGCATAATATATAGTGAAATACCAAAATGGAATCGGGTTTCAAAAGGCTTATTGTTTTTATGTGATTGGCCGGCAAGCCCTAACAAAAAGCCGTTATTTGTTGATGTTCACTAAATATGTTATACTTCAACGATGTAGCTGATACAGGTGTTTTATATTCTACGCTCCTTATTTTACTTGTAGCTAAAATAATTTCCGCATATACATAGCCATAATGGCGCAAGCTGTTTAGCTCATCGCGACCCCATTCATCCTTAAACCTACACTATGACACCATTCGAAAACCCGGTTCTGGACACTATGCTGGAAGAAATTCCGGAGCTGATTGAACAAGTTTCCGGCATGAGGGAAATTTTACTGGCGAATTTGGCGATGCTCGGCGAAGTGCCCGCGCCTACGTTTAAAGAAGAAGCCCGTATTCGCTTGCTTATGGATCGCTTCACGGAGTTGGGGCTAAGCAAGACATCTATAGATGAGGCCGGAAACGGCATTGCCGTTATCGACGGGCAGGGCGGCGATAAAAATATTATTCTGGTAGCCCATGCCGATACGGTTATTCCCGATACGGTAAACCACAGCTATACGATTACTCCCGAAGAAGTGCACGGCCCCGGCGTGGCCGATAACAGCCTGGGGATTGCCGTGCTGGCTACCCTGCCCTATCTGTTCGAAAAAATGAACTATACCCCGCAAAATAACATCATTTTGCTGGCCGGTACCAAAAGCCTGGGCCGGGGAAACCTCGAAGGCCTGCGTTTTTTCCTGACCAACAGTAAGCTTCCTATCCATAAAGGTATTTGTATTGAGGGGGTGCGCCTTGGCCGTCTCAGCCATAAATCTATCGGGATGCTGCGCGGGCGCATTACCTGCAGCATTCCCGAACAGTACGACTGGTCGCGCTTTGGCTCCTCCAGCGCGATTCTTACGCTCAATGAGGTTATCAATAAAATTAATGATATCCGCCTGCCCAAGCGGCCTAAAAGCAGCGTTATTATGGGCGCTGTACATGGCGGAAATTCCTATAACACCATCACCACGCATGCTTCGCTGAAGTTTGAAATCCGTTCGGAATCGGCAGAGCTTACCAAAGAAATTGCGGATCGTATTGAGGAAATTACCAGCGAACTGACCTCCGGCGATGGCGAAACCGTAGAGCTTCAGCTTTTTGCCCGGCGCCACCCCGGCGGCATTCCCTTCTCGCACCCGCTGGTGCGCTCTACCCGCAAAATTATCGATGCCATTGGCGTAGAACCCCGCCTGGCACCTTCGACCTCAGAACTTGCCGCTTTTATCGATAATGAAATTCCCGCCGTTACCCTTGGCCTTACCACCGGCGAGCATATCAATTCTGAGGAAGAGTCGATCACGATTGAGCCCATTTATAAAGGCCTGGCTCAGCTCATTACAACCATTAAAGCTATAGACGGAGGCGTTTGTGAAGAATCTTGAACAATGGCTCAAAGAGAATACCCATCACCATTCCGATTTTTGGGATCTGAAAAAAATGGTGGAAGAAAAAGAGCGGCAGGGCCTTAAAATTTCGCTTTGCCTGCCTACCCTCAACGAGGAAACCACCATCGGTAAAGAAGTCGTGCTGTTCCGCTCGGAGCTGATGAGCCGCTATCCGCTGCTCGATGAAATCGCCGTTATCGATTCCGGTTCTACCGATAAAACCCTTGAAATCGCCGAATCTTTCGGCGCCGATACCTATCTGGCTGCCGATATTCTTCCGCATTTGGAACCCAAAAAAGGAAAGGGCGAAAATTTATGGAAAGCTATTTATCAGCTTGAGGGCGATATTATCGTGTATGTAGATGCCGATATTAAAAATATCCATCCGCGCTTTGCCTACGGCCTCATCGGCCCGCTTATTTACCGTAATGAAGTGCAGTATGTGAAGGGCTTTTACGACCGGCCGCTCACGCTTTCAAACGTAACCCGGCCGTCCGGCGGCGGGCGCGTAACCGAAATCCTGACCCGCCCGCTGTTTTCACTATTTTTTCCGGAATTGACGGCCATCATTCAGCCGCTTTCCGGCGAATATGCCGTACGGCGCAAAGTGCTGGAAGAAATTTCATTTCCGATTGGCTACGGTGTGGAAACCTCGCATCTGCTCGATGTATATAGCAAATACGGGCTTAGCGCTTTTGCGCAGTCCGATTTAGACCAGCGGGTACACGATAATAAATCTACCCGCGATCTGGGCAAGATGTCCTTCGGGATTCTGCAAACCTTCCTCACGCGCTGCCGTGAAATGGGCGTTCTTGAAACCCATAAAGATTATGAAACGGTCTTCCGGCAGTTTCAGGCGGTGAAAGAGACCTACGAGGCCGTAGAGCATCACATCACCGAAGATGAGCGCCCGCCTATGAATACCATCCCCGAATATCGCGAAAAATACGGGCTGGATGCCTGATGCTTAGACGTTTGTATTCCTCCCGCTCCGGCGGTGCCTTGTTACCAGGCTGCCGGGGCGGGATAATTTAATGCCGTTCATGATCATCATTCTTAACACCATAGTTCTCTATGAATCCCGGATATTCTTTAAAGCAACAGCTTCTCGACCGCATTCGCATTCTTTCGGCGCCCATGCAGCCTGTAGAAACCGGCACGCTCCCCAGGCTTCAGTCGCTTGAAGGCATTAAAGCCGTTGCCTTCGACTTTTACGGCACGATGTTTATGTCCGGCACCGGCGATACGATTATCGACGATCCTAAGGGGGAAGAAGAACAGGCGCTTACGAAAGCCTTTGAAGTCTTATTTCCCGACCTTATGAAGGGCCCGGGCTTCGATGCACTGCAGGGCGTTCAGAGCTATAAACAGGTTATCCACGATCAAAAAGCCGCCTTGCAGCAAGAAGGCATCGACTATCCGGAAGTACAGATTACCGACGTCTGGGAAGAAGTGCTCGCGCGCATGCGCAAAAGCGGCCTCGAAAAGCTGCCGCAAGCGCCGGGCGAAGAACTGCTGGAGCGGCTCACCATCGAGTTTGAAATGCGCAACAATCCGACCTGGCCGCTGCCCGATCTCGACGAAACCCTGCACGGGCTGGGTGCAAAAGGCCTGCTTCTGGGCATTTTGTCCAATTCGCAGTTTTACACCCCCATGATTTTTGAAGCGCATCTGGGTTCGGCTCCGCAGCAGCACATATTTGAGCCCAATCTGTGTATCTGGAGCTACGAAGAGCGGCGCTGCAAACCTTCGCTGCCGTTTCATGAAAGCCTGAAAAAAGCCTTTGATGCCCATTACGGCATCGCCCCGGAGCAGGTGCTGTTTGTCGGCAACGATATGCTCAAAGACATTTATCCGGCCGCACATTTTGGTTTCAAAACCGCGCTGTTTGCCGGAGATGACCGCTCCCTGAAATGGCGCAAGGATGATGAACGCGCGGCGGAACTCGAACCGGATTTAGTGATTACCCGCCTCTCTCAGCTATTGGAATGTCTGCCGGGAGAGTGAGCTGTCTTCATGTAATTTGGTCTGTAGCAATATTACTGTATATTTATAACAGATGTGTTGTATACTTAATAGCAGATTAAAATAATTTATGATTACTAAAGCTTTAGATCCTGATAAAAGTACTATCTACAACCCCATTTCAATTTGATGAGCGGCTGAAGTAGCCCTGGTGCTGCCTCACATATATTAAGAGGCGGCCGTTTTCGCGTTCATAACTGCTCTATCCCCTCATGGAAGTCATAAATTATTCGGCCGAGCCGCTGAATAAAATCTATAGCTGGCTGCCGCCGGATTTGAAAGCTGAGCGCGTTATCTTTTTTCCGGATGCCTGCCCCGGGAAATCGCCG
>JBMCPG010000074.1:0-6688 GCA_048626035.1 Cyclonatronaceae bacterium | reverse complement strand
GTGGGGTTTTTGATAACCAGTTTTCCTTCTTCGCCGGTTGCAACCTCTTCCCCATCTTCATTTACGATACCTACCTGTACGCCAAAAAACGGTTTGGTGGCCGAGCCGGGCTTCAATGGCGTTACGGGCAGCGGGCAAATCATAAAGCCGCCGGTTTCGGTTTGCCACCAGGTATCCATAATCGGGCATTTTTCCTTGCCAATCACCTTATGATACCAGCGCCAGGCTTCCGGGTTAATGGGCTCGCCTACCGAGCCAAGCAGCCGCAGCGAGGACAAATCGTGCCGCTTGGGCCACTGATCGCCAAAGCGCATGAGCCCGCGCACGGCCGTGGGTGAGGTGTACAGAATACTGATGCCATATTTCTCCACCATATTCCACCAGCGGTTGGGATATGGATGATTCGGGGCGCCTTCGTACATCATGATGGTAGAACCGTTTACCAGCGGGCTGTACACCAGATAGCTGTGGCCGGTAATCCAGCCGGGATCGGCGGCGCACCACCAGCGATCCTGATCTTTAATATCAAAAACATAGCGGTGCGTTGTGGAGGTATAGACCTGATATCCGCCGTGGGTGTGCACCAGGCCTTTGGGCTTGCCCGTAGTGCCGGAGGTAAACAGAATGAAGAGCATATCTTCTGAATCCATCACCTCTGTGTCGCATTTGGGATTGGCAATCGGCAGGGCCATCAAATCATGATACCAGAAATCGCGGTCGTTTTCCATGTGCACTTCGTGGCCGGTGCGCTTCACCGTAATGCAGACTTCGATGGTCGGCGAACGGTCCATGGCATCGTTGGCGATAGATTTGAGATCGGTAACTTTGCCGCGCCGCCAGCCGCCGTCGGCCGTTACCAGCACGCGGCTGTTGGCACTGGCGATGCGATCGGCCAGCGCCTCTACGCTGAAGCCTCCATATACCACGCTGTGGGCCGCCCCGATTTTGGCACAGGCCAGCATCGTAATAGCCAGCTCGGGAATCTGCGGCATATAAATGGTAACAATCTCGCCTTTCTTTACACCCATGCTCTTCAGCACGTTGGCCGTCTGGCTCACCTCGCGGTTCAGCGCGTGGTAGGACATGGTGCGCACGTCGCCGGGTTCGCCTTCCCAGATAATGGCCAGCTTGTTGCGTCGCCAGGTTTTGAGATGCCGGTCGATGGCATTGTGCACAATATTAATTTTACCGCCGGTAAACCATTTGAAAAAGGGGCGCTGGGAATCGTCGAAAACTTTATCCCATTTCCGATACCACTCCAGATGTTCGGCTTCTTCGGCCCAAAACCCTTCAGGATCTTCGACAGAGCGCTTATACACGCTGTCGTAATCCTGAATATTCGCCTGCTTTACAACTTCATCGCTTGGATGGAAAAACTCTTCTTTTGCTTCAGTATTTACTTGTTCTGACATGATATATAGCTTGGTTTTAGAAAGCCCGTGCGCTAAGCTTTCATTGAGGGTTATAGTAAACGTCCTGTATTCCGCTTTTGGAAGGGCAGCACATACACATGAATATTATGTTAGCAGTATAAAAATAATTTTCAATTATTATTTGAAAAACCGCTTTTTTTTATATCAATAGTCTTTAATAAGCCAGGAAACCTGGCCGTATTCAATGCCGGAGCCCCGACTCGTCGGAGCAACAAGGCAGAAGATGGGCAACTAAACGGGTTTGCAACGCTTTCTAAAATATTGCCTGCCGCCCATTTTAGGAGCGACAGGCAACATGATGAGTTTGCAACGCTTTTTATTCGCCTTCCTTGAGCTCCCGCGGAATCCGGATATTTTCAACAAGGCGCTGAATATTCTCCGGCGGCGGCGCAGTAAAGGACGACACAATCATAGCGGCGGCGAAATTCATCAGCATACCAACGGTTCCAAAGCCCTGTGGCGAGATGCCGAAGAGCCAGTAATCGTCGTTGTTAAGATCGGTACGCACAAAGGTGAAAAAGATGATGTAGGCCGTCGTTACCGTAATACCGGCAATCATGCCCGCAATAGCGCCTTCCTTATTCATGCGTTTATAAAAGATGCCCAGCATGATGGTCGGGAAGAAAGACGCGGCGGCCAGGCCAAAGGCAAACGCGACCGTCTGGGCTACAAACCCCGGGGGATTAATGCCGAAGTAGCCGGCAATAAATACGGCCAGGCCGGCGGCGATACGGGCGACCTGCAACTCCTTCTTGTCGCTCATATCGGGGCGCAGCGTGCGTTTTACCAAATCGTGTGCCACCGAAGTGGAAATCACCAACAGCAGGCCGGCCGCCGTGGAAAGCGCGGCCGCTACGCCACCGGCGGCAATCAGGCCCACCACCCAGGCCGGAAGATCGCCGATTTCAGGATTTGCAAGCACGATAATATCGCGATCGACATAAACTTCATTTCTATTATCGGTTGGGGTATTGCTCATCATGCGCTGTCCGTATTCGCCGCGTTCATCCGTTAAATCCGGCGCTCCCTGAAACGGCGCACCGGCATAGTACTGCATCACGCCGTCATCATTTTTATCCATCCAGGCCACCAGCCCCGTTTGCTCCCAGTTTTTGAACCAGCTGGGCACCTCTTCATAGCGGGTATTGCTTACCGTATCGAACAGGTTTACGCGGGCAAAAGCGGCGATGGCCGGCGCCGTGGCGTAGAGCAACACAATAAAGATAAGAGCGAAAAGCGCAGATTTGCGCGCATCCTTCACCTTAGGCACGGTAAAAAAGCGCACAATGACGTGCGGCAGGCCGGCTGTACCTACCATCAGCGAAAAAGTGATAAAAAAGACATCCAGTTTCCCTTTCACCCCGGAGGTATATTCATCGAAGCCAAGTTGAGTACCGATGCCGTCGAGGCGCTCCAGCACCGTTACGCCGGGATGAGCCAGCAATTCTGAGCCAAAGCCCACCTGTGGAATAATCTGCCCGGTCATGAGCAGCGACAGGAAAATGGCTGGCACCAGATAGGCAAAAATGAGCACGCAGTACTGGGCTACCTGCGTGTAGGTGATGCCCTTCATACCGCCAAATACGGCGTAGAAAAATACAATGACCATACCCACAACTACGCCGACCTCAACATCCACGTTCAGGAATCGGGAAAATACAATGCCGGTGCCGCGCATTTGCCCGGCCACATATACGAAGGAGACAAACACGGCACAGATTACAGCCACGACCCTGGCGGTAGAAGAATAATAGCGGTCGCCTACAAAATCAGGAACCGTAAACTTGCCGAACTTGCGCAAATAAGGCGCCAGCAGCAGGGCCAGCAGCACGTAGCCGCCGGTCCAGCCCATCAAATATACCGAACCATCGCGCCCCATAAAGGAAATAAGGCCGGCCATGGAGATAAAAGAAGCGGCCGACATCCAGTCTGCGGCCGTAGCCATACCGTTTGCCAGCGGCGGAACAGAGCCCCCGGCCACGTAAAAATCACTTGTGCTTCCGGCTTTGGCCCATATTGCAATACCGATGTAAAGAGCAAAGCTGAGGCCAACAATAATAAGCGTCCAGATTAAAATTGGATCCATAATAGATATATTCTGTTTATGTGTGAGATGAAATCAATCTTCGTCGAATCCAAATTCCTTATCCAGGTTGTTCATGAGCACCAGATAAGCAAAAATGATTAAAATAAAGCCGTATAGCGCGCCTTGCTGGGCAAACCAAAAGCCAAGTGGAAAGCCCCCGATGGTGAGGGTGTCGAGCGCATCTACAAAAATAATTCCGGCTCCGTAAGAGACCGAAAACCACAGAAACAGCAGCAAGCCAAGATAGGTCAGATTTTTTTTCCAATAGGCTTTTGCATCATCAGAATGTGCCATAATAGAATTGAAGGATTAAGTGATGTAGTTATGTTTTTAAGAAAAAGTCGTGGTGCGATTCGTCATCATCAGAAGAACAAGTAGGCCGCCAGCAGAATACGCAGATTGTTGGCGCTGTTCGTTTCTGTGATGGAAAAATCGGGCTCCAGATTGCCGTATTCAGCGACCGTATATTCGAGTTCGGCGGCGAAGCGTACGTTGCCGGATTGCAGCTGGAAACGCGGAGAAAGCCGGAAAACCGAATCGATTTCAGGGCTGCGAGTGCCCGTTACAGCTACCAGATTTTCCTCATCTGTGCCTGCGCCCAGGTTGTCCGTTAAGCCTAAGAAAACGCCTACTTCCCGCTGGATGCCCGCTTCACTGCCCATAAATCCGCTGCTCAACTCGCTCCAGACCGATAACACCTCGGTCGGATACACCTCCGGCATCGTGTTTGTAGGCACGTTGCCGGGCACGCCATCATCCTGAACAGCAAGGCCGCCGAGCATCAGTAAGTCGGTCATATTTTCCCCGACTATGCTGTATAGCTTAAACGAGCCGGTACCGACATTCAGGCGCATATAAGCCATAGCTGCCCGGCTGTTTACAGGCTCATACACATCCGGATTTACATCAAGGCGCTTGTAATCCAGTCCCAATCCTGCTTGTAGCGGGCCTTGCGTAACCTGAATTTGCGTATGCAGATTGGGAACGCCGGAATTGCGTAGAGAAGCGCTTCCACCCGGACTTGTAAAATCGCGCTGCGACATGGCGGCAAACAAGAGCGACACCGGCCCGGGGCTGAAGGTAAAGCGCACCTGCGGATTCCGCGAGAAAGGCTGGAAAGGCACGCCGGTATTAAAAGAAACCACGCCCGGAAAATTTCCCGTTACAAACAGCGGATGCCAATACTGGCCTACGATCAGATCAAAATTTTGCTCTTCCCAGTCGAGCTTCACAAATGCATGGCGCAGCCGGAAGGTATTGATATTATCGTTGGTTGCCCCGAAAAACGCCCCTTCCATCAAGCCGCTGGTTTGGGCCCCAAAAGCTTCCGGGCCGGTAATGCGGCCGGTGAGCCGGGACTGAATGCTGAGCATATTAAACTGAGCATTATCGTTTACATCTTCGTCGTCCTCATTCAGAAGTTCCGGCGCCGGATAGAGCGCAAAATGTCCCTCTCTCGCATTTACGGTATTGCGTGTATCAAAAAACGCATCCGTCTTCACAAACCCAGTAAAACTAATCCGGGAACCGCTTTCCTGTGCAGACAGAAAAGAAGGCCATGAAAGTATGCTGAGCCCTATCATAAAAAAAAGAAACACCCCTAAAGTTTGCCTGTACATCATATATAGACTCCGTTATTTGTGTAAATAGTGAGGGTTAAACTATATTTTTAATTGCAGTTAGACGTAGCAGGCTGTACCAGCCTTGTTTCGTAGATAAGGAAAGAATTGCTTAGAATCAAGCGAAAATTCGCTATTGGAGTAAATAATAAAAAAGCGAATATTCATAAAAAACTTGCATAAACGGCATTTTTTAACTATTAAACCTCGCTACCTTTCCCCATATATTTATTTTATCAGCTTTATATACGTATAAAAAATACGTTATACGTCGCTTTGTAGCGCGTCGTAAAAGTAATTTTGCATATCCGAAAATATTTGCAACCTTCTTAAGGCTATACGTGATTGTTTGTAAATATAGCAACAATAAATATATAATCAATATTCTGACTAATAAATTAGAAAATAACTTAATATTTGCCTTATGCCGTTTTATGTACGAAAAAGCTTAAGTTTTGGCCCGATTCGCTTCAACTTATCGAAAAGTGGGGTTGGCGTTTCCGCTGGTGTAACCGGCGCGCGGGTAGGGCTGAATAAGCAGGGGGCGTATTTCCACGGCGGGCGGCACGGCCTGTACTATCGCGAAAAGCTGGGCAAAAAAAAGCGCTCCGGGGCGGGCCAACAGCAGGACCGCGGCCAGGACACTGTTGAACTATTTACCGATACCGGGCAAACGTACACCCACGCAGCAAAACATCATCGTGCAGCAGAATATGAAGAGAACGCGAAAGCTCCGCTTACGGCCGATGTAAAATCAGCCGCGTATCCGTTTTATATCGCCGCGCTTAGCATTTTGATAGCAGCTATTGCCGTGCAAAGCCTATGGTTATTCTTTACGAGCTTACTTTTTGCTATACTCGGCCCGGTGTACCGCCGCCGGAAACGGGCCGCCGGGGAAAAAACGCTGCAGGAAATTGATGCCACACTCGAAACCCTCGACGAGTCTGCCCAACCCGTAAAAACCCTGGAAGAACTGCTCGAACGCCCGCTGCCCCAGGCTTTTATTGCCCTGCGGGCGGAGCGCATCGCCGTGGCGGCCCTCTTGCTGTATATCGACTCCGGTGCCCATTTCGACCGCCCGGCTCTCAAAGAACTGCTTTCCCGGCTGCCCATTGATGAAGCGCGGCTCAAGGCGCATAAGGTGGCTATTTTTGATGAACTGCTGGAGGACTTCATGGCCGATCATGTCATGACGGAGGAAGAGGAACAGCAGCTTGAGCAGCTTATCGCCGATTTTGAATTACGCGATGATGAGATCGCCGCTCAGCGCCATCTTATGAAGCAGCTCGTTGGGCTGCGCAACGCAATGCAGGCCGGTTTTGAGCCCGCAAACTGCCCGTTAAAGCTTACGCGCGGCGAAATTTGCTACTACGCTGTTGAGGGAAAACAGCTCAAAAAACGCGTGCTCGACAGCTTCCAGCGCGATGGCGTGCGCTATAAAAAAGTAGGCTACGAAACTGATAAAGCCGGGATGATCTACCTCACCAACAAGCAAATTTACATCGTAGATGATGGCGTGCGCTCCATTCGCCTGAATACCATTCTCGATA
>JBMCPG010000073.1:0-6699 GCA_048626035.1 Cyclonatronaceae bacterium | reverse complement strand
TGCTGGAAATGGAGCATATCGACAAACGTTTTGGCGATCTCACGATTTTAGATGACTTCAGCTACTCCTTTCAAAAAGGCGAGCGCATCGGCATTATCGGGCGCAACGGCGTGGGCAAAAGCACGTTTCTGAACATCATAACGGGCGAAGAGCAGCCCGACAGCGGCAACATCGAAACCGGAACCACGGTGGTATATGGGCATTACAAGCAGAAAGGCGTGGAGCTGGACGACGAAATGCGGGTGATTGAGGTCATTAAAGAAATTGCCGAAGTTATTGAGCTGGCCGACGGCAGCCGGATTTCCGCCTCCCAATTTCTGGAGCACTTCATGTTTCCGCCCAAAATGCAATACACGCCGGTTGGCAAACTCAGCGGCGGCGAAAAGCGCCGGCTGGGCCTGATGATGGTGCTCATCAAAAATCCCAACTTCCTGATTCTCGATGAGCCGACCAACGACCTGGATCTCTTCACCCTCACCCGGCTCGAGGAATTTCTGCTTGGCTTCGGCGGCTGCCTCATTCTGGTTTCGCACGACCGCTTTTTCATGGACAAACTGGTGCAGCATTATTTTGTATTCGAGGGCGACGGACAAATCCGGGATTTTGCCGGTACGTATCAGGAATACCGCAAGATGAAAGAGGAAGAAGAGGCCGAAAAAGCGCGCGCGCAGGCGGCCGCCAAAGCGAAAAACGGAAAAAAGGCTTCGGCGGCATCACCCAAACCCGCTGTAGAAAAAAAGAAAAACGGCCTGAGCCATGCCGAGAAAAAAGAATACAGAAAGCTGGAGAGTGAAATTGAGCAGCTCGAAAGCAAGAAAACTGCGCTGGAAGCTGAAATGAATGATGCGGGTCTGGACTACGCCGAGGTCGAAAAAAAGTCCGAGGCCTACGCCGAACTCGAACAGCAGATTGAAGAAAAAACCCTCCGCTGGATGGAATTGGAAGAGCGGGCCGGGGCGTGATTTGTGAGAGCGCGTGTGAGCGTTTGAACAGCGCAAATACAGATATATAATAAATTTGCGTTGCCGGTTTATTATATCGTATATTTACGATTAACTATAAAAGCAGTCCGCGCGCCTGTAGCAATCCCGCTTATGTGCGTATGGCTGCGGTCATAGCTGCATTTTTTTGCTCTGATTCATCGTATATTTACGATATACGATTCAATTACATTATCACTCTAAAACATCCCTCTGTTATGAACTCTATCAAAGTATTAGGCCCCGGCTGTGCAAAATGCAAAACCCTCGAAAGTAATGTTGCGCAGGCGCTTTCCGAACTCAATAGCGACATCAAGCTCGAAAAAGTTACCGATTACGAAGAAATTATGAGCTACGATATTATGTCCACGCCTGCGCTGGTGGTTGATGAAAAAGTACTGTTTGCCGGAAGCGTGCCTTCGGTAAAAGATTTAAAAGCAAAGCTGGCTTAATAATGAAAGCCCGCCGGGCGGTTGGCGCGTCCGGCGGCTTTTTTTTGCATACAAGCCGCTCAATTTTTATACAAGAAGTATGCTGACTTATGTTTGAATGGATTCAACTTTTAGCCGACTGGATCATCTACAGCCTGGCAGGCGTCGAAGAAGGAACCGCTCTGGGCGATTCGCTGACGTTTTTTATATATGATGTCATCAAAATTCTGATTCTGCTGTATCTCATCAGCTTTTTTATGGGGCTGGTGAATGCCTGGTTTCCGGTAGAGCGCATCCGCGATTTTATTAACAGCCGCAAGCTCTATGGCACTGAGTATTTTTTTGCGGCCTTTTTTGGCGCTATCACCCCATTTTGCTCCTGCTCCTCGGTCCCGCTGTTTATCGGATTTGTGCGCGGCGGCATTCCGCTGGGCGTTACGTTTTCCTTCCTGATTACCTCACCGTTAGTCAACGAAGTGGCTCTGGCTATTTTCCTGGGCGCCTTCGGCTGGCAACTCACGCTCATTTATGCGCTGACCGGCATCTTTCTCGGAACCGTCGGGGGCTTTGTGCTGGGCAAGTTTAAGCTGGACCATCTGCTCACCGACTGGGTTAAAAAACTGCAAACCTCCGCCGCAAAGCCTGCCGATAAAGCACCTGAAGCAGAAGAAGCACCGGCGGGCGTGCAAACGGCGGGCGTTAGCCTGCGCCTCGATTCACCTTTTGTCCAACGGCTCCGCAGCGAGCTTCCGACGGCGGCCCGGGAAGCCAACAGCATCGTAAAAAGCGTACTGCTCTACGTTATTATTGGTATCGGGGTTGGCGCGGCCATGCACGGATTTGTGCCCGAAGGCTTTTTCGAGCAGTACATCGGCGCGGACACCTGGTATGCGGTTCCGCTGGCGGTCATTTTTGCTGTTCCGCTGTACGCAAATGCGGCGAGCATTGTACCTATTGTGCAGGTTTTTGTGGCAAAAGGCATCCCTATCGGTACGGCCATCGCCTTTATGATGGCTACCATCGGGCTTTCGTTGCCGGAAGCCACGCTGCTCAAAAAAGTCATGACCATGAAGCTGATCGCCATCTTTTTCGGGGTCGTTACCTTTTTCATCATGCTGAGCGGATTTTTGTTCAACCTCGTGCTCTAAGTTTAGCATGATGGCATCCCAATTCATGGCTGAATTAAAAAAAGGCCGCATATTTTGTGATATGCGGCCTTTTCAATATTGTATGGTTGCTATTTCAAGCGCTCAGGGTTTTACACTTGCTGTTTCGGCGGTGCCTATGAGTGCGTGCACTTTGGCAACAACGGCATCGGCATCTATGCCCACTTCTTTGTAGAGCTCCGGCTGCGTGCCGTGTTCTACCAGCCGATCGGGAACGCCCATAATGCTCAGCCGGGCGCGGTTTTGGTAGGGCTGTTCCATCATATATTCGGCTACGGCGCTGCCGAACCCGCCCATAACGGTGCCGTCTTCTATGGTGATGAGATGTTCATATTTTTGGGCAACCTCATCCAGCAGAGCTGTATCCAGTGGTTTGACGAAGCGCATGTTGTAGTGTCCGATCTCGATGCCATCATCCGAGAGCTGTTTGGCGGCTTTCACGACTTCATTTCCAATGGTTCCGTAGGAGAGCACAGCTACTTTTTCGCCGCTTCGCAGCCGTTGGCCTTTGCCGAGCGGCATTTCTTCAAAACCTTGCTTGAGCAGCATTCCGGTAGCTTTTCCGCGCGGATAGCGGATGCCGAACGCGCGGTCGTTGTACAGCGTAGCGGTATAAAGCATATCGCGCAGTTCCTGCTCGTTCATCGGTGCGGCAGCCACAATATTCGGAATACAGCGCATGTAGGCAATATCGTATAAGCCATGATGTGTCGGGCCGTCGGCGCCTACGAGTCCGGCGCGGTCCATGCAGAAGACGACCGGTAGTTTTTGTATAGCAACATCATGAATGACCTGATCGTAGCCGCGTTGCAGGAAAGTGGAGTAGATTCCGGCAAACGGAATTTTGCCTTCGGTGGCCATTCCGGCGGCAAAAGTTACGGCGTGCTGCTCTGCAATGCCGACATCAAAACAGCGTTTGGGCATTTCCTTCATCATTTTGAGCAGTCCGGTTCCGCTGGGCATGGCCGGCGTTACGGCTACGATGCGTTCGTCCTGTTTGGCCAGCTCAATCACCGCATCGGCAAATACATCCTGATATTTGGGCGGGCCGGGCTTCACGGCTTTTACGGCCAGTGATTTACCAGTAATTTTATCGAACGGACTGCCCTGGGCGTGCCATTTTACCTGGTCTTTTTCGGCCGGCGCAAAGCCTTTGCCCTTCACCGTTACCACATGCAGCAGTTTGGGGCCGGGAATGCGCTTTAAGTCCTCGAGGTGGCGAACCAGGCCCTTCACATTATGCCCATCAACCGGGCCATAATATTTAAATCCCAGCGCTCTGAACAGGCCGCCGGGCGTGAGGGCGGAGGTCATGGCGGCTTCCATTTTGGAAGCTACTTTGCGCATTTTGTCGCCGGCCGAACGGAAATGCCCGAGTACATCATAAACCTCATCGCGGATTTTGTTAAAGGTCTGTGAGGTCGTGATTTCGGCTAAATATTCTTTCAGGGCTCCGACGTTGGGATCAATCGAAATGTCGTTATCATTCAGGATAACGGTGATATCGTTGGGGATAGCTCCGGCATTGTTGAGGGCTTCGAACGCGATGCCGCCGGTCATGGCGCCGTCGCCGATAACGGCTACGACATTGCGTTTTTGCTTCTGCATGTCGCTGGCAACGGCCATGCCGAGCGCAGCCGAAATGGAGGTTGAGGAATGGCCAACGCCGAAGGTATCGTATTCACTTTCGCTGCGTTTTGGAAAGCCTGAAAGGCCTTTATATTTTCGATTGGTGAAGAATTCATCCCGCCGGCCGGTCAGGATTTTGTGCCCGTAGGCTTGATGCCCCACATCCCAGACCAGGCGGTCGTGCGGGGTATCGAGGGCATAATGCAGGGCCACGGTGAGTTCCACGACGCCCAGACTTGCTCCGAAATGCCCGCCATAAACCGAAACCAGATCAATGATATAGTCCCGCAGCTCGAAGCATACGTCGTTGAGCTGGCTTTCCGGCAGCTTTTTGAGATCAGCCGGCGAATTAATTTGTGCCAAGAGCGGCCCGGGAGTAACTTGTGATGCAGACATATTCGTTATTATGATGTTCGGGATGTTCGGATTTAAGACCTATCAAAAAGCAGCGGAAGAGGATTCGCCGCCCGATGATTCTTGTTCTTCAACTTTTTTAACGCGCAGCTCCGCTTCTTCGAGCACTTTGCTGCAGTGCCTGGAAAGTTTAAGCCCTTGTTCGAATTGGGCTACGGATTCCTCAAGCGGTAATGAAGAGTCTTCAAGTTTGCGAACGATGGATTCGAGCTCGCCCAGGGCTTCTTCAAAACTCAAATCGGCATGGGGATTCTGAGATGATGATGCGGCCATAGAAAATTGCGTGTCGTTTTTATGTTGAGAACCAAGAGCATACGGCGTTGCTTTCTGCGAATCTTCCCATGCGGGGATCGGAAGAAAACTGAAGCATTGCATAAAATAAGGACATCATGTAAAATGAGTCCTACCTAATTTCATTCCATTCCTTTGTTTTGCTTTGCAATGCAGCAGAAAAGCGTTATTCAGCAAAAAAAAAAGATATGTTTAGAATTATGCTGATGAGTAAACCATTGGCCGAAAAGCATCGTTCAAAACAACATTAAATATATTAAATACAATTTACAAATATGGCCGGCTTCCGGCTTTTTCGCTACGCCTCTAAACCACCTAATACTGCCGCATGATGAAGGCCTCACGCCCTGAAAAAAAATCTGCTACTTCTTCGCATATCCAGGAAAAAGAACCCATTGCCGCCATTGCAACGCCCGGCGGGGAGGGCGGCATTGCCGTGATTCGCGTGTCGGGCCGCGATGCCATCGCCCTGGTGCAAACCTGCTTCCGGCCTAAGGCCCGGGGCAGCAACTTATCCGAAAAACCCAGCCATACGGTACATTATGGCACGATTTACCGGCATCATAAAAATATAGATGATGTATTGGTTACGCTTTTTCATACGGGAAAATCCTACACGGGTGAGGAAACAGCCGAAATTTCGTGTCATGGCGGAGTTATAAATACGCAGCTCGTGCTCGAAACGCTGCTCTCGGCCGGTGCGCGCAGCGCGGAACCCGGCGAATTTACGATGCGGGCCTTCCTGAACGGGCGGCTGGATTTATCGCAGGCCGAAGCCGTTGCCGACCTGATTCATGCCCGAAGCAAAAAGGCGGCCGAAAGCTCGCGGCAGCAGCTCGATGGCGCGTTAGGCGAGCACATCAAAGGGTTCCGGCAGGAAATTATTGATGCTACGGCCATGATAGAACTGGAGCTGGATTTCATCGAAGAAGACGTGGAGTTTGCCAAAAAAGAAGAGCTGGCCGAACTCTTTGAACGCCTCCTTTCTGAAATAGACCGGCTGCTGGACACCTACGAAACCGGCCGCATTGTGAAACACGGCGTGCGCACGGTATTTGCCGGCCCGCCGAATGCGGGGAAATCCACGCTGCTGAATACCTTGATGGGCAAAGAGCGGGCCATTGTATCCGAAATTGCCGGAACCACCCGCGATGTGATTGATGCCGACTGGAGCTACGACGGGCTGTTGTTTACCCTCACCGATACCGCCGGGCTGCGCATCACCGAAGACCGCATCGAGGCCGAAGGCGTGCGCCGCTCCCGCAAAGCCATCGACGAAGCCGATTTAGTGTTGTATCTGATGGATTTATCGGTCAAAGAAGCCTCGCATCGTGCGGAAGAGCGCAGGGCTATTCACGAATTGCGCAGCGCCTGGCCCGACAAACCTTTTCTACTTGTGGGAACCAAAGCCGACCGCAAAGAGCTGCAGCCGGCCACCGGCACGCCGCCGCCGCAAAAAACGCAGCCCGATATAGAAGTAAGCAGCATTACAGGCGATGGGATCGACGCGCTCAAAAAAATGATGAAAGAACAGGTGATGGAAGCCAAAGACCTGGATACTTCGGGATTGCTGGTAACTTCCAGCCGGCACCGGGATGCGCTCCAGAAAACGCGCGCACACGTAGAATCGGCCCTTACGGCGCTCAAGGGCGGTGTAAGCGGCGACTTTTTATCTATTGATTTGCGGGCGGCGCTGCACGAACTCGGCGTTATAACCGGGGAAATTACCACGGAAGATTTACTCGACTCTATTTTCAGCCGTTTCTGCATCGGTAAATAGCGCTGTTT
>JBMCPG010000072.1:0-6703 GCA_048626035.1 Cyclonatronaceae bacterium | reverse complement strand
GTCTTTTTCCTTTGTGCTTCTCATATATGGGATACTTGCATTATTAGCTGAACGCAGTTAGCTTGTAATATTCAAATTCATCATGTTGTAGGCAACCCAGAACCTAATATAAATTATAGTGAGCGAACAAAAAACCGAAGTCAATTCTCCCGTTGAAGCTTTCAGTTCTTATCTGAACCGGTATAAAAAAACCCTCTCAGAAATATTTACCGAAGAACAGAATATTTCTGATACAAGCGTCAATCGCGGCGTTCCCGGCATGATTATGCGCGATATTTTAAAGTGTGAACCGCTTTCCGTGTTTATTCCACAAGAATATGGCGGCCGTGGAATATGCGGAGCTGAGCGCCTGAAAGTTCTTGAAGTTTCTTCTTATTATTCTTTGCCACTTAGTTTGATGGTCGGCATCAACGGGGCGCTGTTTCTTCAGCCGCTTGCCTTGTACGGTCAGGAATCCAAAAAGAAAGAAGTCTATAAAGACTTTGTGCAAAATCAAAAAATGGGTGGCCTCATGATTACGGAGCCAAACTATGGCTCCGATGCGCTACACATGCAAACAAGCTATACCCAAAGAGAAGACGGTACGTTCAGCATTACCGGTACCAAGCACTGGGCCGGATTAACGGGATGGGCAGACTACTGGCTGCTTACTGCCCGGCACAAAGACGAAAGCGGGAAGCTCGGGCGCGATATTGAGTTTTTTGTGCATGGCAAGCATAATAAAGGAATTGAGGTTAAAGAAGTTTTTAATAATTTAGGCCTCTACATGTTGCCCTACGGTAAGAATGAAATAAATACTGTTGTTGATAAAAACGCAAAGTTGTTGCCTAAAACAACGGGTGTCAAGATGCTGCACGATATTCTCCATCGTAGCCGAATGCAGTTCCCGGGTATGGGCATGGGTTTCATTAAGCGTAATCTCGATGAGGCTATCAAACATTCACAGGAACGTTTAGTAGGTGGAAAAAGCCTTATTTCCTACGATCAGGTAAAAGAGCGTTTATCAAAAATTCAGGCTGCTTTTACGACCTGTTCTGCAATGTGCGCCTATACAGCCAAATACGCAACGATGAACCAGGATTTATCCAGATGGGATGTGCAGGCGAATACCATTAAAACAATGGTTTCGGATTATATGCAGGAAACAGCGCAGTCCTTGTTGCAACTTATGGGCGGCAAGGGGTATAAACAAGAAAGTATAGCAGGCAAAGGCACCATCGACAGCCGGCCCTTTCAAATCTTTGAGGGCTCTAATGATATTCTCTATCAGCAGATTACCGAGTCGGTGATAAAGTCTATGCGCCGGGCTAAACTGACGAATATGTACGAGTATCTCAGTAAATATGAGCTGAGTTCCCATGCGTCTAAAAAGCTGAAGGAAGCTCTGGATTTTAACGTGGAATACAACCTGAGCCAGCGCAAATTGGTGGAATTAGGCCGGGCGCTGAGTCGCGTGTTTTCCATGAATTTTGTTATTGAGATGGGCGAAAATGGATTTCGAAGCGATCTTATCCAAAATGCGCTGCAACATTTAGGGCAGGAAGCCGGCAATTTTGTTCACTCATATAAAAATAAAATGGAGCTCGATATTATTGTTAATTATTATGATGAAAGCTCCTGGGAAAAATATATCTGATTTTTCCTCTTGCGCTTAATAAAAAAGGGGCTGTATCTACTTGAGATACAGCCCCTTTTTAAATAGCATGGCTCACGCGGCTTCAGACGCGCTCTACAACCGTTTCCATCATACAGCCGTTTTTCATCATAAGATTAACGGGACATTTTTCAGCAATGATGCTGGCGCGCTCTAAACTTTTTTCATCCATATCAGAATTGATATAAATCGTTTTTTTTACGTAGCGTACCTTGCCGTTACTGGCCATCGCCTGCAGGGCTTCGGAAGCCGTTTCTTTATCTATCTTGCGCAATTCCGAATGTACATGCACATCAATTTGGGTCCAGTCAACTTTTTTATGGGCATAATACATTTTCAGCGTCATAGCGGTGCATGCGCCGAGTGCTCCAAGCGACATTTCTACAGGGTCGGGGGCTTTATCGGTGCCGCCAACGCGCTCGGGTTCATCAACCTGAAACTCATGACGCGGGGTCTTCACGTGGGTTAAAAATTTGTTTTCGTTTTTTAGGCTCGAAATAATTGGTTCTGCGCTCATAACTAAAGTTGAATCCTGTTTTTAAGTGATATATGGTGCGTTTCGTTTGTTATTTGTTCTAAAAAAACAATGTATTTATTTAAATAACAATATAGCAATATACGAATATTTATGACTGATTTTCAAACGCGAATAGCCGTGCTCAGCGGGGCTGGAATTAGTGCAGAAAGTGGCTTAAAAACGTTTCGTGATTCCGGCGGACTCTGGGAAGGCCACGATATGATGGAAATGGCATCGATAGAGGCCTGGCAGTGGAATAAAAAGGCTATGCTGGAGTTTTACAACGAGCGACGCAAACAAGCTCTGCAAGCCCGGCCTAATGCCGCTCATTATGCCTTAGCAGAGCTGCAGCAGGTGTGCCACCTCGATGTCATCACCCAAAATGTAGATGATTTACACGAGCGGGGCGGGGCTCAAAACGTGCTGCATCTGCACGGAAAACTTTCCGAAGTGCGCAGCAGCGCCGATGAGTCTCTGGTATATGATGTCGGGGCCAATTCCATCACCCTTGGCGATACCTGCGAAAAAGGGTCGCAGCTTCGGCCCAATGTCGTTTGGTTTGGTGAAGCCGTACCCAACTTTCCGATAGCTCAGCAAATTATGCGGCAGGCCGATTATGTGATTATCGTCGGTACTTCCCTGATGGTTTATCCGGCCGCTTCCTTACTCGATGATGTACCACAATACAGCCCTGTTTATTTAGTGGATCCGTCGGCAGATGAAATCCGCCCGCCGCACGCGCAGATAAAACTGATCGCCGAACCCGCAAGCCGCGCCCTGCCTCGGCTTGTAGAGCAGCTGAAGGCGCGCATACAAGCTCATAAGAAGAATTGAAAAGGGCGTTTTGAAGGCATCATTTTTGCTGCATAAAAACTGAATTTACACCAACGTATTTTAATTTTATCTATGTCTGAAGAAAAAAAATCGAAGCAAGAGCTGGAAAAAGAAGCGATTAAAGATTATTTAGCCGGCTTTCTGAATTTGGAAAAACGATTTCCGCTGCTGCCCGGCGCCCGCTCTACCGAGTATGTCGCTAATTTTATAGGCTTAAGCAAGCAGGAACTTGTTGATGCCCGCATCACTCTTGATGAACAGGCCGAGCAGGCCGCCCAGGAGCTTCTGAAGGATGAAGATACCCTGCAATATATCACCCGGCTGCCTTTCAGACAGGGTGATAAGCTCGTGGTTATTGGCGATTCGCTTTCGGATGATTTGCAGGGCTGGTTCGAAATTTTACGGCACGTGCTGGAAATCGGGCGTCCCGATCTGGAGCTGGAGTTTAACAACGCCGCCGTACAAGGCGATACCAGTTTTGATGCCTTGCGGCGCCTTAACCGAAGCGTCATTCATGCGCAGGCCGACTGGGTTTTTGTAGGTTTAGGCTCCTATGATGCCATGCGCCTGCATCCGCTTCCGGAACGCACGCATGTTTCGCTTACCGAGTTTTGGGAAAATATGAACGCGATTGAGGAAGTGATTGCCGCGACTACGAAAAATCCGCCGGTCTGGATTACGCCGCCGCCGGTCATCACCGAAATGATGCAGCAAGTGGCCCTGTTCGATGGCGTAGTCTATAATGAAGATTTATCGCAATTCCGCGAGGTTACGGCTGGCCGCAAAGGGTTTGTAATCGATCCCAAGGGCGTGCGCATGGGGCAGCCTGCCGAAGCCTGGAATTATCTGCCGGATGGTTTTAATCCCGCGCTGGCTGGGCACGTGGCAACGGCGAAAAGCCTGCTGAAAACGCTTTACCAGCGGAAATCGGTAAAAAGCAGTGATCTTCGGTATGGCAAGGAAGCCGGTTTTCTGCAGCAGTATGGCTTTGAGGTTAAGGAAGATGATCAGCCGGGCGACGGCGAAGATTAACGCCTTTCTATAATTTATGTTCAGGGCTTTTAAAATGAAAAGCCGGATGCGCATTTTGTGCACATCCGGCTTTTTTTTATGATATGCTTTAGCTTAGCAGTTTTTCAGAAGCGTGCGCTAAGGTTCAGAATCTCAAGGCCAAAGTACTGCCTCAACACTACATTATTGCCGTTCGGCCCGTTCATTTGCTCAGTAACAACCGTCGGATTCATCGCGCCAAGCGTGTAGGCTTCGCTTTTGTGCAGCGAGAGCAGTCCTGAAGCAGATGTATGCCCCGATTGTGAGAAGTGGCCGGCCGCCCGGTTTTCCATCTGGAAAGAATCGGGGTTAGAGCTGGTAAAATCGAAGTAGGCTTCATCTCCGCCAACCGCGCCGAAGTAGAACGCATCAACCAGGCCAAAGCCAAAGCCGCCAAAAGCGCCAATACCGGCCCCGTGCTGGAGTCCCTTCACAATGCGGCTGTCGCCGATAAGCGAAACAGACATGCCCACTAAACTACCGATAGCCGAGCCGTAAACGGTGTCAAGCAAGATAATGCCGCCACTTGTAGAGCTGGAGTTCAGCAGCCCGTACACCTGCATATCCCGCGACATAGTGGCCATATCAAAAATGCCGATGCCAACGCCGCCTATGGTGCCCAGGCCCGTTCCTACACGCAGCGGCCGTAAATCAGCGTCGTTGGTCAGCGCCATGGTTGCGCCGCCAAGCCCGGCTCCGGTGAGGGTGCCAAATACCGTATTTTTTGCCAGAACGCTTAAGGATTGCGCCCGGGCCTCGGGCGGGCTGAAGCTCAAAAACAGGCCCAGCATGGAAACAGTTAAAACATAAAGTGCTTTTTTCATAGGTAAAATAATTTTTAAGAGGGATCAGCCAAAGATACTGGTAAAACCTTTCCGTTGAAAAATTTTTGTGCTTCCATAGCAAATTCAGCGATATAGCGGCCCATTTCTTCTGCCTGAAGCGGAGCCTTCATGCCCGGAAAAGCCTGTTCCAGCATTTCGGTTTGTACGGCGCCGAGGCATAAACAGTTCGCGCCTATTTTTTTATCAGCTAATTCAACGGCCAGGCATTCGGTGAGGATGGAAAGCGCGCCTTTGGCTACCGAATAACCGCCTATGCCGGGAAATTTGCTTGCCCCCTGAAATCCGCCCATGCTGCCAATATTAAGCAGATGCGAATCCCGCTTCATAAAAGGCACACAGGTTTTGCTCAGGTGTATGGCCGACATCAGGTTGGCCTCAAGCAGGTAGTACCAGTCTTCTGTTGTTGTTTCAAGCAGGGGTTTATTCACCAGCGCGCCGGCATTATTTATCAGCGCATCAAGGGTGATGGTTTTTTCTTCTAAAAAAGCCGTTATGGCCGCGATGCCATCATCTTTCGAAAGATCCGCGCATACGTAGCGGATGCGGGCGGGCTGCTGCTGCTGTACTTCCTGAAGCCGGGATTCCGTGCGGGCCGTTATAATAACGTCCGCGCCTTCTTTTGCGGCATAGAGCGCGGTTTCCCGCCCAATGCCCCGGCTGGCTCCGGAAATCAAAAGTGTTTTTCCTGCAAATTTCATGGTGTTTTGGGTTGGTTTTAGAATGATGGCATCAAGCCTGAGAAAACATTGGGCATAAAAAAAGCCGCCAAAGCGACTTTTTTTATATCGGTTACTGCTTACGGCTTAACTCCTTAGCCGCCGATTGCGTTTCCGGATCGGTGGTTTACACAAGGCTTTGCAATCCCGCCGAAATAACATTGTCGTAGGTTTTGGAATGCGTTTTTAGCTGCTCCAATTCCTGCTGAAGCGCCTGGCGTAGTGCCGCTCCGCTGCCGTTATGGTTTTTGTTGAGCAGCTCGAGCAGCTCCAGACGCGGCAGCCAGGCGTTGGGGTAGGAGGCCTTCAATGTTTCATGGATGCGCTGAAGCGGTGCGAGATCGGTGCTGCCGGCCTCGCGAATGCTGCGAATTTCTTTATAAAGCTCGAACAGGCGCAATTCGGCTTCGGTAAATTCATCTTTGATTGTTGTTTGCGCCGACTTGGGCGGATATACGTTGAAGTTTTCTTTATCGGCACTTCCGCTATATACCGAGCTGATGCGCCGCCCTACGGCCATATCGTATTGCCCAAACTCCGGCTTAAACAGCGTTTCTCCTTTGGGGCCGGTTACACGACAGTTGCTGAAGCTCATCAAAAGCAGTTTTCCATTGCGGCGATGCAAGGCGTTTAAGTAGCCTTCAACAACCACGCCGGAAGCAAATTCCAGCCGTACGTTTTGCTGTGGCTCGATGCCCAGGGCAAGCAGATCGCCGTCGCTGCAGTCTTCCAGCGGCGTATCGGTATTTTTGAGTTTGCCAACCGGACTGCCAAATCCATCCGGATGGGCATCTGTGCCGTGGCCTTCGAGTTGCGCGTCGGCAAAGCAGAGCTGGGTCAGGCCGCTGGTACCAATGTAGATTTCGTTTCCGCCCGCATCACATAAAAGCTGGGTAAACACGCCCGAAACCTGTAATCCTGAGCTATACACACAGGTGCCGACGTTTTCGCTGTCCATCACCTGTTTAATAGAATCGGCGCCGCCTTTCCGGAAGCACATGCCGTCGGCAAATTCCTCCAGCACATCAATTAAGTGCTGGAAATCGCGGGCCACAAAAAGCTGCGGCTGCATATTGGTGATGTCGTA
>JBMCPG010000071.1:0-6723 GCA_048626035.1 Cyclonatronaceae bacterium | reverse complement strand
CTTGAGCTTGCGGGCGATCTGGGAGACCGGCCCTTTGCTCATCTGAAGCTGTTCGGAAATGTCATCCAGCGACAGCGGCTCTGGCGAGGCAATCAGCAAAGCCACAATTTTGCCCATCAGCGAGCTATGCCCCAGATTCTGATAGGCCTCGGCGTAGGCGTTAATAAGCTGATGCAGCAGTTCCTGCTTTTCCATACAAAAACCCGAAAACGCGAAACGGCGAGCATCACCGCTTCATAAATTTGAAAGATTTGATTTATTTCAAATAAAAAGAAGCGCTTTTTTGATTCAAATGCAATAGGCGAATAAAAAAAATTGCCTTAAAAGAAATGTGCAGAAATATACAGCCGCTGTTCGCTCAGGGCTTTCTTTTTGCTTTATTCTGCCTTATATTTAAAGTCTATGCTAAGTTGCCGGCGTGGCGGAATTGGTAGACGCGCACGACTCAAACTCGTGTTCCGCAAGGAGTGTCGGTTCGACTCCGACCGCCGGTACAAAAGGCCCTGTAAATTTTATATTTACAGGGCCTTCTTTGATTTATAATGAATAATTCTGCCTCTACGCGTAGCGCTTCAAAATGCTTTTGGCCTGTCCCGTGTAGCCGTGCCCGAATAGATTGACGTGCACCAGTACCGGATACAAATTGCATAAATCTTTACGCTCAGCGAAGCCGGGAGCAAGCGGCCAGCTTTCTTCATACGCTTCATAAAAACCTGAGGCAAAACGGCCAAACATCATCGTAAAGGCCAGTTCCATCTCCCGGTGTCCGTAGTACACGGCCGGATCAATCAGCGCGGCGGTGTCGTGGGGGGTGTAAAGATAATTTCCGCCCCATAAATCGCCGTGAAGCAGCGCTGGCGGCTCTTCAGGAAAAATTCCGGGGGTTTTCAGGGTGATGGCATCCAGCTGCGAAAAGCTGCTCCGGGGCATCAGGCCCGCTTTCACGGCGGCCTCAAGCTGCGGACGTATGCGCCGCTCAATGAAGAACTCCGGCCAGTCTGCGGCGGGGGTGTTGTCCTGCGGCAGCCGGCCAATGTAGTTGTTATGATCGAGGCCAAATTCGGTTACGCCTTCGCGCGGCCCTGCCCGGTGCAGTTCGGCCAGGCCGCGGCCGAAGGTTTCCTGCGCTTTTTTGCCGCCGCCGGCCGTCGGGATAAACGGCATCAGAATCCAGCTTACGTCGCCGGCTTCATCCACGCCGGTGGCCTCTACCTGCGGCACTTCGAGCACACTACGATGCGCATGAAGCAACTCCAGTCCGCGCTGCTCGACCTCGAACATATCATACAAGGCGGCCGAGTTCCATTTAAGCACCATTTTTTTGCCGCGCCACCGTACCACAGCCGCATCATTGATGGAGCCGCCGCCGAGGCGCTGTTCGTATTCCGGGGCGCTTCCGGTTTGCTGCTCAACGGAACTGATGAGGGCGTTGGAAAGCATAAGCTACAGTATTTAGCATGATGGTATGACAACGACAGGGCTATAGTCCGGCGACCACTTTTTTGATTTCATCGGCCAGGGCTTCGCCTTTTTCGTGGGTGGTGCTTTCGGTGTATATCCGGATGATGGGTTCGGTATTGGATTTGCGCATGTGCGCCCAGCCGCCGGCCTCATCGAAGTAAATTTTGATGCCGTCGGTGTCGTCCTGCCGCTCGTTTTGGTAGTGCGCGGCCAGCCCGGCGAGCACGCTGTCGGCATCGATGCCATCCAGCTGAATTTTATGTTTCACGATGAAGTAATCGGGCAGGCTGTTGCGGTATTCAGCCGCGCTGATGTTGCGGTCGGCCATGAGCTGCAGCATCAGTGCAATGCCCACCAGCGCGTCGCGGCCGGCGTGGAGGGCGGGTAAAATCACCCCGCCGTTGCCTTCTCCGGCAATAACCGCGCCCTCGGCCCGCATTTTCTGCACGACGTTGACTTCACCAACCGCGGAGCGATGGCAACGTACGCCGTGCTTTTCGGCAATGAAATCACAAATCATAGAAGAAGAAAGATTGGTGCAGACATCCCCTTTGTGATGATCCAGATAAAAATCGAAGGCGGCGGCCTGCGTGTATTCTTCGCCAAAAAAGCGGCCTTCATTATCTACAAAAGCCAGGCGATCGGCATCCGGATCTACGGCCACGCCCAGGTCGGCATCGCTGTCTTTTACGAACGCGCAGATTTCCTCTAAATGCGCCGGCAGTGGTTCGGGATTATGCGGAAACAGGCCGTCGGGCGTGCAGTGTAGTTTGTCCACCTGTTCCACGCCGAGCCGCTCCAGCAAATACGGAATCGACTCCGAACCCGCGCCATTTACGGCATCTACGGCCACGCGAAACCCGGCCTTGCGAATCTTCCCTGCATCGATAAATGGCAGCTCAAGGATATGATCTACGTGATAGCGCAGGGCGGCATCATCCTGTAAAATCGTGCCTATTTTATCATAGCCGACGTAGTTGAACGCCTCATTTTGGGCAATGTCAATCACTTTTTTTCCTTCGGCGGCGTCCAGAAATTCGGAGTTGCCGTCCAGCATTTTGAGGGCGTTCCATTCGGCCGGATTATGGCTGGCCGACAGGATGATGCCGCCGGCCGCGTTATGTTTGAGCACGGCCATAGCCACGGTGGGCGTGGGCACAATGCCAAGGCGCACGACCTTGCAGCCCACCGACATCAGCGCGGCTTCAACCACTTTTTCGCACAACGCGCCGGTTACGCGCGAATCCCGGCCGACCACCACCGTGCCGCCCTTCGCCCACTGCCCGAATGCCGCCGCATAACGATGAATATTCTGAGGATGCAAATCCGGGCCAAAAACGCCGCGAATGCCGGAAACTGAAACCATTAATGCCATAGGTATAATGTTAAAGAATAAAAGATAACGTAAAGACGCACGGCCGTGCGTCTCAATCGGCCCTGCGTCTCAGGATATTTATTGAGCGTTCACGGCCCGCCTTCCCGGGCCAAATGCCCGTTTAATTGCTGCCGCCAGGCGCGGGCGCCGGGAAAATCGGGATCAATTTGTTCGAGCGAGCGCCGCACCTCGTCAGATTTCTGAAATTCGCCCAGCATCGCGTAGCCGCCCGAAAGATTGAAAAGCATCTGCGCATCGTCGGGCTTGAGCTGCCGGGATTCTTCCAGCAGCTCAACACCACGCTCGGCGTTGCCGGCATTAATCTCGATAGCGCCCAGCATTTTCGTGGTGAAGGCCTCGGGCGTAATTTCATAGGCCTGCTCTAAAAGCGGTTTGGCCCGCTCAAAGTTATTTACGGCCAGCCAGATGCGGGCGGCAAACACGAACGGGCTGTCGTTGAACGGCTGCGCGCGCATCAGGCCCTCGTACTCCTCCAGGGCTTTGGCCGGCTGCCCCCGTTGCTCGTAGATTTTAGCCAACTCCACCTTAGCGCGGTCCCAGCGCTCGCCGTCGTTTACAACCACATAGGCCATGCTGTCGGCCGGGGACGTAAACTCGTAATTATTCGGATATCCGGCCGGATCGCGCTGCTGTTTAAACGGCCAGTTGTTGCGCAGCAGCATGATGCGATGTTCTCCCACGCGCCGGTCGTATTCGGTTACTTCCATGCGCTCGGCGTATTCCGACCAGTCGGCCATATAACGAGGCTGCGCATCATCTTCCAGCCCGGGCAGGCCGGCTTCGATGTACGCTTCCGTAAACGCCCGGGCCATCAGATGATAACCATCCAGATTGGGATGCAGGTGCTCGGTCATGAGGTTAAAGCCAATATAGCCCTGTTCGCTTTCCTGCTGAAAACGCTCATGCACCGGCACATAAAACGCATTTTCGTACTCGTCCGTCAAGCCTGAAATTAAATCACTGAAGGCTTCCGGGGCGCGAAACCGGAGCGCGTCGAGGTCTTTGGCGTATTTGTACTGCTCCAGAGCCTTCTCGTGTTCTTCTGCCCCGGCCAGCTGCTGCGCTTCCTGATAGACTTGTTCAGCGGGCGGATGATTTTCGGTTTCCACCGATATGAAAGGCTCATGATCGCTCAGATTACTGGTGAGGCTGCCTACAAAAACGGGAATTTGTTCCTCGCCGAACCGTTTTAAAATAGCGCTCATATTGCTTTCAAACTGCGCTTTCCCCAACTCATAGAGCTCATCGCCGAGCGTAATCTGCTGCTCGCCGACCATGCGCTGCATCAGCGTTGCGCCGCTTTCGGCGTTGCCGGCCGGTGCGGTAAGCGTACCCAGCAGCCCGCTCAGGCGTACGATGCCATCACGCAGCAGCAAAAACGTTTTAAACCGCTGCAGCTTCAAATAGCTGCGAATGAAGCCGGGAAACGCGCCGAAGGTTTCGGTCGAGCCCACGCCCAGCGCCCCGTAATACTCGTTGTGCCCGCTGTATATCATGATGGCATCCGGGGCAATTTCCAGCACCTCGTCGATTTGATCGTACAGGCTGTAAGTGTTGATGGCCGACGTGGCGATGTTAATAACTTCTACCTTCCGTTCGGGCGCAATATCCTGCAGTACATCGCGCACCACCCGGCTAAAGCTTCCGTTGAAACCATAAGGATAGCCGTTGGCCGTGGAGCCGCCCATCACCACAATGCGAAAGCCATTTTCGGGCTTTTGAACCAGAAAAACATCGTCGGACGGACTCGGCACGCTGGAGGTATTGAAAAAGTAGCGGGCCGTAAAGTTGGGATTCGGCACGCCGTACTCGCCCTCAAGCCCCTGTGGATAGGCAAACAGATCCAGATTGCCGCGATACTCGGCCAGGCGCAGGCCGCCCTCCAGCAGGGCAAAAAACAGCAGCGGAATGGCCAGCATCAGCACGTAAAAAACCGGCTTCAGGCGGCTGTTTCGGCCCGCTTCATCGCGGGTTGCCGTATCCTTAAAAAACGCCTCTACTTCGGCGGGATCCAGATTTAAATCAGCGGCCAGACGTTTGGCGGATTTTTGGCCGTGATGCTTTCGGAGGTAGGATTTTTGTTTGTTAGTCAGCGCCATAGAGCCGTAAATCAGTACAAGTTAGAACAGGCGATCGGCGTGGATGTTACCGAACAATCCAGCGGGTTTCGGGCATGTTGGAACGTTCGTTCTCGAGCCGCGCCATAGTGAACAGCAGATCAGAAAGGCGGTTGAGATACATCACAATTTCGTCGGAAATCACGTTTTCATCGCGGGCGGAAAGGCAGAGACGTTCGGCCCGGCGGCAGACCGTGCGGGCTACGTGCAGGGCAGATGCGGCGCGGGTTCCGGTAGGCAACACAAAATTTTTAAGCGGCTCCAGCAGCTCGGTAAGCGCGTCGATATTCTGTTCCAGACCTTCGACGTGCGTTGCGCTAATACGTTCAATTTTGGCTTTTTTATCGGGCGGTGTTGCGAGATCTGCCCCCATCACAAATAATTCGTTTTGCAGTTTCACGGCAATGGCTTCGTTTTCGCTGCATAGTTCGTGGCTGCGCGCAAGGCCGATAAATGAATTGAGTTCGTCGGCCGTGCCGTAGCATTCGATGCGCGAGGCCGTTTTGGGCACGCGCTGCCCGCCGAAAAGCGATGTCTGACCTTTGTCGCCGGTTTTGGTGTATATTTTCATAAAAACAGAAGTACTTATTAAAGGTAAAAAGAGCGGGGAAATCGTCCGTCGGGCGGCTGAATCGCCTGCAGGTGCAAGCGCACGCCCAAAAGTAGCGTTTATGCGGCATCAAACCAACAGGCTTTACTCCCGGATTGCTGCAGCATTTTGTATAACGGCGTGGGCGCTTTTTGCGTTGAATACCGGCGGTAATTTTCTAACTTATATTTTCAACTATTTTCCTTCATCGTTGCCGTTGCGGGCTTGCTTGTTTGGGCCCGGTACGGCATCATAGTGTATATACCAAACTTTTTAAATGCGTTCTATTTTTTATACCCTGCTGATCTTTATTGCCGCCGGCGCGTGCACCACCGCCCCGGAGCAAACTATCCCGCGCTATGTAATCCTGGAATTTGAGGCTGAGGGCATCGACGAGCCCATCGTAGCGGAAAGCGATACGCTACGCATACATGAAATCAAATTTCTTTCCCGCCGCTTCCGCATCACCGATCAGGATTCGCTGGTACTGCAAAGCAGCGAACGGATAGAACCATTTCTTTTTGCATATGATGAAAACACGACCGGGCCGTTTGTATCGCTCGATATACAGCTTCAGTTCGATGATATTGCACCGGTAAACGCCTTCGAAATGGAATTTGGCCCGCTTCAGGCCGGCGATCCTGTGCTGGATGATGACTTCCGGGGCATAGATGAGACCTTCTCGCTGGTGCTGCGCGGCCGCATTAATCAGCGGCAGTTTACCTACCGCTCCGATTTAAGCTTCACCAAAGCCGTTAGTTTTGACCCGGCCGTGGTCCTCAGCGACGCAGAAGAAACCCTGCTCATATCAAAATCCATGGACCTGGAACGTTTATTTAGCAAGCCCGGCGGCGGATTTTACAGCCCCGACAGCGAAGAAGAGATGCAGGCGATGGAACAGGCCTTCAGCGAAGAGCTCGCCATAAGCGCAAGTGCCATCACCCGCTGAGCGAGGCGCGGCCATCCTTAAGGAAACATTTTTGGTGCATTTACGGTTATGCTTGAACACTAACAACACTATTGCTCACGGCAGCTAACGCAGGTAACGCTCACAACATAAAAGCGTGTAAACCGGCTTTTTTTTGAAAACATACAGCGTTTTTGAGCCATCTTTACACAGGCTCTGCCCCCAACTCAGCTTTTCTCTATGGCGTCTTTCA
>JBMCPG010000070.1:0-6840 GCA_048626035.1 Cyclonatronaceae bacterium | reverse complement strand
ATAGCAAAATCATCATTAGACGGAATTAAACCTTCGTTCCAATACGTAAATGAGATGCTCGTTGCAGGCGACTCATTCTGCCCGATAAAGCCTCTCCCATTGGCATCAGGATTTATTTCAACCGAGGCATAGCTGCGTTCTATTTCGGCATTGTTATCGGTGGTGCCGGCAAAGCCGCCCGCCGGTTTAGAATCGTCGGAGGAGCTCACTTTACCGAAGGCAAAGCTGTTTTCGATGCGGCTGTCGCCCGTAACCAGCCCGGCAAATCCGCCGATACTGGTGCGGCCGCGTACTTCTCCATCAATAGAGTTTTGATAGCTGCTGCCTATGTTCTGGCTGTAGTAGCTTCGGGCTACGCTGCTGTTGCCCGACAGCTCCCCGATCAGGCCTCCGACCTTATCGCGGCCGTGCACATGCCCCGTTACGCTGGCTTCCTCGATGCGTGTGTTATGTGCCCGACCGACCAGCCCTCCGACGTTATCAGCGCTGGAGCTCCTCAGGTGCATTTTATGAATATGAACCCCGCGAAGCACGGCGCCCTCTGTAGCGGTAAAAAACCCTTTTGGAGATTCGTTGCTACTTATACTGGTCCAGTTTAAAATCAGCTTATCATTACCGTCAAAGACGCCCCGAAATGGAAGCTCGGCAGATGCCAGCGGGGCAGCCGTGCTTATCCTTCTGCTATGTGCAAGATTATTTTGGTCGGGATAGAAGAGGTCTTCGCTTTGCAGAAAATGGGCATCGAAGAAATAGCCGACTCTGGCCAGGGCTTGTGTACTGTTCACCAAATAAGGGCGTTCGGCTGAGCCGTCCCCGCCCGCAAAGCCGGAAACGCCTTTCCAACGTATAAATCCGGAAGCGGGACTGGAAAAGCCTCCGCCTAAGTAGATGTCATCGGCGTAGGGCGTGATGGCATACACGGGCGCGTTCACGCCTTCGTCAAGATTTAACCATTTATTCTCGGCCCAGTTGTAGCGCACGATATTGTTAGCATTCAGCGCGTTTCCGGCACGGCTGAAATTACCGCCAGCAAACAGATTGTCGCCGTAGAGGCGGAGGCTAAACACCGGGCCGTCGGGTGTACCGGGCAGCTCAAACCAGGGTTGCATGTTCTCGTCCTCCGATTCATAGCGCAGATTGTAGGCCGCCATGTTAGGCGTTGAAGTTTCCGCCGCCGTGCCGGCAAAGCTACCGGCAACAAAGAGCCGGCTGTTCTGAAGCGCTGCCATTGCATACACGCCGGTTTCGGAACCACCCGGGGGAATACCGGCTTCCAGAGAAAACCAGCCCCGCGTGTCGGGGGGGAGGCGATAGCCGGCAAGATACGCCGTATCATCAAGTTCGCCGGCGCTACTAAACTGCCCGCCTACATAGAGCGTGCTATCGACCATGAGCAGGCTGCGTACTGCGCCTTCTGTGCCTGCTCCAAGGGCCAACCAGCTTTCCGCCTCGAAATCATAGCGGGCAATATGAGACGCTTCCGTTCCTCCTGCGCTGGTAAACTGCCCGCCGGCAAACAGCTGATTTTCATGTATGAGTAGCTCGTAAATCGTGCCCGGCTGGTCATCATCATCCAGCACCCCGCCGGTAAACGGCTGCCAGCTCTGGCTGAGCGTATCATATACGGCAATCCCGCCGGCCTCGGTATTATCAGCAAGCCGGGTGAAGCTACCGCCGGCAAACAGCCGGGTTCCGTCGGAAGCCAGCGTAAAGACCTGACCGTCCGCAAATCCCCCGCCAAAGGCTTCCCAAGCCTGCGTTTCCATACGATAGGCAGCTATTCGGTTCACTTCATTTCCACCAGCATTGCTGAAATCGCCGCCCGCAATAATGGCATCCTGATGATAAACACTGCTGTGAATATCGCCGCCGGAAACAATGGCTTCTTCGTCGCCCCAGAACGTACCTACCGGGAACCAGTAGCCTCCATCCGGCTCATATCCTGCGATCCCGCCAAGATTTGTGTGGCTGCTTGCACGCTTAAATCCGCCGGCGACGTACAGCAGACCGTCGCCGCTTATGACGGCCGATACGGAAGCATCAAACCCGCGTTCAAGCAGCTCCCAGTCTGGCAGCTCAAGGACCGGATTAATGCGCAGCATCGCCGCGTCTTCCCGAGCAGTATCTATCATATCTGGTGTAATGACATAGACTTGCGTCTCATGAACGGCCATGTCTTCAATAATATCAAAATTGCCGTCCCGGAAGCCTCTCCAGTCCTGGGTTTCCGGGGCATAGCTTGCCAGCGAAAACACCTGCTGGTTGTTAAGTACATCAAAGAATCCGGAGATAAAAATATGGGTTTCCGTTTCTTCAATAGCGCTGATGTAGCCGGTGTAGCCCTCGTCGGCAAAGCTTTCCAGACGTATATCGCCCAGGCTGCCCCAGGCCTGATCATTTGCAACTTCGCCGGGGCTCGCATCGGGTCGAAAAGTATTCAATCCGGTAATTTCCTGATTTCCGATAGTACCTTCGAGGCCGCTGCCGATGAGCAGCAGAGGGCTCTCGCCAATGCTCCCGGTAAAGTGAAAGGCATAGACTTCAGCGCTGATTCCGCTGCCCAATCCGGCCCAGGTCTGGCTGCTCAACTCATAGCGGGCGATGTTGCGGGCGCTTACATTATTTATAGAACTAAACTGCCCGCCAGCGTAGAGCATATCCTCATGCACATAGAGCGCGCGGATGCTATTCCCGCCTCCGGTCGTTCCTAAATAGTCCCAGGTTTTATTTTGCAAATCATAACGTGCGATGTTATACAGCAAAGGCGGTAGCGGCTCTCCGTCCTCATCCTCCCCTTGCTCGATATAAAGCGCTCCGCCAACGTATAAAAACCCGCCGTCGAGCAAAAGCGTGGTAATCTCACAATCTGCTGTGCACTCGAGGCCGAGCGATTCCCATTTACGGCTGTCCAGATTAAAGCGCGTGATGCTGCGCGCTTCGGTTCCGCCGGCCTGAGCAAAGCGGCCGCCGGCATAAATGAAATTCTCCTGTTTGAGCACCGACAGAATCGTGCCGTCAACGCCGGGAAGCAGATTCTTAAGCGCCCAGCCGCCATCGTCAAAAGAAGTGGCGGCAAACGGCGGGGCTTCCCGGCTACCAACAAGGCGGTAATCATCCGGAGCATCCGAAGCCGCGCGCTCTACAAAGGGAAGCGCTCCGGGACCGGCCTGCTCTGTTGATGCAGCAGAAGCCGGCCGGGCCTGGCCAAAAGCGTCAGTAAATGCAAACAAGAGAACCAGCGCACAAATAAGAATCAGGCGCGGCAGAAGCGCGGCAAATGATATTAAGCAGAACGCCCGGCGACGAAAAGCGGGCGCGGCGGAGGTACTGCGGTCTGAATATTCCATGATACCAAGAATTAGATAGGTAGGGAGTTTGGGAGCTTATGCAGGGCACGTATTTAAATTGTTGCATGAAATATAAAACAAACAGCTAAATAATTGATATACATGAATATGCAGTATTTATAAGACGCCCGGGAAAAACCGCATACTTATGCAGCCGCGGCCATACGCTCTACCCCTTGAACAACAAACGCCCCCCCGTAGAGACGCACTGCCGTGCGTCTCTACACCCCATCCGCCCCAATACGCCATACGTCCCAAACGCCCCAAAAACGCCCATCAAAAACCATCACCCAGCCAATCGGGTATCCAAATCCGTTGGGGCTCCCAGGCGTTTAGGCCGGGTTAAAGCCATATCAGCGGCATATCAGAACCATATCAACGCCATATATATATGGTGTTGATATGGACTTGATATGGGGCTGACCTGTTTTTGTATCGAGGGAGCCTGCAGGAAAAACCGGCAGAAGGCCGGGACGGCTTCGGATCTTATTGAAAGCGTATAATCATGAATATACATCCCTATTTTCTTGCCTGCCCATCACCCATCACATAACTATTCCATAATTTCTGCCTCGAACTGCTGGCCTATATTTGGGTTGATCTTTTTTAATTTCAACACCTAATTCTACTATTGATTATGAATCGTTTATCTGAGGGCATCTGGACGTCGCTTCTGGGGCTTCTTTTTTTGGGTTGTCTGGCAGGCTGTACGTCTTCTGAGGCCGGAGAGAAGGATGACGTTGTGCTACGTGTGGTTTTTTTGGGCGACGCAGAACCAAAGCCGGAAGCAGCCTTTCCGAATATGGAGTCGGCCGTAGAGCAGATGAATGCCCTGTCTGAGCAAGTGCCTGTAGATTTCGTGATTGGCGTGGGCGATATTGCGCATAAAGGTACTGAAATTCAGTATGAGGCGGCTACGGAAGTGCTTACCCGGCTTATGCCGCCGTTTTATCCTATTATGGGAAATGAGGAGCATGGCCATAGCACCGAGCGTTACCTCAGCTATGCGCGGCAGTGGAACGCCGAGCTTGAGGGGCCACGCTATGTGCAGGAGTATGAACATGTTGCCTTTGTGTTTGCCTCTCCCGATGATGGACGTGATTTTAATGATGAGGGCGCGGCCTGGGTGCGGGATCAGCTGCAGCGCCTGGCACCCAAACCGGTGATGCTGATTGTGCATGCGGCGCCGGCCGGGGCCTTTCCTGAGAATCCGGATAAAGGGGTTCATAACGAGCTTTTCCGGAATCAGGTGATGGAGCAGCCTAATCTGACCGCGCTTATTTCCGGCGATTTACATATGGATATGGATAGGGTTAACCATTCAAAGCAGATCGGGCATACGCATTACCTGCATATTCCGGCGCTTGAACGCACTAAAATTCCGGATGAGTCTAATCATACGCCGATGTTCCGGGTGATGACCATTTCTGAGGATGGCCGCGTGGAGGTGGAGACGTACGCCGTGGGCGACCCGCAAGCAAGAGAAGCGCACGCCTATGCTTTTGAGCTTTCGGCACAAAAGTAACTAAAACTCTTGTAAAGGAGCCTTAGGTAACTTTTTCATATAGACATAATGAACGTGATGGTGTTATCAATATATGTCAACAACCAGATAGAGTATCATTAACATTGAATGTATCAATATCGCCCCCGCCCGTCGTCGTAGAGACGCGATGCATCGCGTCTCTACGACGACGGGCGGGGTTCCTACGGCTGTGATTTCTCCTCCGCTATCGCATCGGCCAGCCGGCCTTCTTTGGTGTAGAAGGGGCCCCATTTGTGTTCGGGGTCGGGGGCCGTGAGCAGGGAGACGACGATGAGGGCCAGCAGCGAGGCGCCGGCGGCGGGCAGCACGAGGTAGGCTTCGTCGAGCAGCGGCTCGGCCAGCACGGCGTTGAGCAGGCTGATGAGCAGGGTCGTGCCCATGCCGGTGGCGATGGAGGCGACGCCCCCGGCCGTGGTTACGCGTTTCCACAGAAAGGCGGCCAGCAGCGCGGGTGTGAGGCCGGCGCCGATCATGGTGTAGGCGGTGAAAGCCATGGCCAGCACGGTATCGAACTGCGTGAGCATCAGGTAGGCGCAGATGCCGAGCAGGACGACCATCACCCGTTGGAAAACGATGATACGGGATTCCGGGGCCTGCGGATTGATGAAGCGCTGATAAATGTCGCGGGTGAGGGTGGTGGAGGGCGCGAGCAAAAAGCTGTTTCCGGTGGAGGTGATGATGGCCACGGCCGCGCAGATCAGCAATAATCCGGCCGCTACGGGGATGCCGACTTCGGTGCCGAAGCGGGCGGTATGCAGAATGATTTGCTCGGAATCGACGCCGCTGAGGTAGGCGGCCGCGCTTTCGGGCAGTCCGTTGAAGTAGCTGAAGGCCAGAATCGCCAGGCTTGCAATGGCGGTTTCCACGAGAATCGTGCCGATCACCCAGAAAACTACGGCTTGTTTGGCGGCCTTTTCGTTGCGGGCCGAAAAGAATTTTTGATACATGTTCGACTCGCCCATCAGGAGTAAAAAGGTGGGCATGAATACGCCCAGCGCCCACCAGAAGCTGTGCCCGCCCATCACCGAAAACAGCTCGGGATTCAGCGTGGCGGTATATTCGGCTCCACCCAGATGCAGATACACCAGCGGCACGGCCAGCACCACGGCCACGGTAATCACCGCGCCGTTGATGATATCGACCGACACAATGGAGAGCATTCCGGCAAAAGCGGTGAACAGAATGATGAAGCCAGCCGTGAGCAGCACGCCCTGCTCCTGCGGAATTCCGGCGACCAGCTCCAGTACAAACGCCCCGCCCCGGAATTGATAGCCCACGATGGTGGTGTAAGCGATGATGATGACCCCCGAGCCCAGAATCCTCGCCCATTTGTTGTAGCGCAGCTCCAGAATATCGGGGACGGTATATTGGGAAATGCGGCGCACCCGCCCGGCCAGAAAGAACACCAGAATGATGCCTATCCACGCCCCGGCGGCCAGCCACAGCTCCGAAAGCCCGACCTGCGCGGCCAGTCCGGCCCCGGCCAGCAGTCCGCCCGAGCCAATCCAGGTGCACAGCAGGGTAGCCACCAGTTTATAGGTCGGCACGCCCCGGCCCGCCACCATGAAATCATCCTGATTTTTAATGGCAAAGCTTTTGACCACCGAAATAATCAGCAGCATGAGCAGGTAGGCCATCACCACCCAGAAAAAAATACCCGTATCCATACAACGTAGTTGAGATGAGAAAAAAGTCGAAAGTCGAAAATGCGCTTTATTTTCATAAAAGCAAACCACGCATCACGCGCCCCTTTCCCCGTCTCCCTTTAAAAAAAGGCGGGCTGTTACCCCGAGCGAAAGCACCAGAGCGAGAGCGGAGGGGCTGTAGTCGAGAGGTCTCCTGATTCGCCCTCCATACCCCTAAAACGGAGATATCTCCACTTCGCTGCGCTGCGGTACCAATGACAGATGGATTAAAATGTCCTCTGATCTGCATCCGGGCCGGCCC
>JBMCPG010000069.1:0-6905 GCA_048626035.1 Cyclonatronaceae bacterium | reverse complement strand
AGCCTGCTGCATGCTCAGGAGAATATCATCGAAGGAGCGCAGCCGCCGCTCTTCCTTCAACGCCTGAAATTGCTGCAAATACCGCCGCGCCAGCACCACATGGTAGCCTTCAGAAAACTCCTCCGGATTCGCCTCAATGAAAGCTTCCACGGCATCAAAAAATGGATGATGCAGCCCGTCGTAGCCTTTTTTTGTCTTTGGCTTGTGGGAGCCAAGATCCCAGAATTTCTGCTTCCCGAAAGAAAAACCAGCGCGGCACTCTTCCTCGAAGCTGTCCAGCATTTCGGCTAATTTAGCGGGCTTAAAGGCCGCATACACCCCGGCTGCATCATCAAACAGCGCTATGATAGCGTCCCGGTCGTAGGCCGCTTTCATATTCGCAATAGCCGTTTTTATTTTAGTATGATGGGCTTCCAGATCGCTCATGTCCCAGTCCGGGTTAAAGCGCACGTAGGGTTTTCCGGCAATATCGGCGAAGAGCGAAACCAGCGCGTCGGGTGTTTTGAGCTGGTTCAGCAGGATGCTGCGAAGCAGTTCTGACTCCCCGCCCGGCGCTTTCAGGCGCTTCAACTCTTCGCGCCAGAGCGTGTCGGCGGCCTCAATGCGCAGCTCGCGGTCGTTGCCGGTGTACTGCACGTCGAAGCTGCTGTTGCTTTCCAGGGCGTGCTCCTGCAGCGCCTGCTGACAAAACCCGTGAATGGTATAAATCGAGGCTTGATCCATGTTTTGTCGGGCTTTTTGCAGGTTGCTGAGGCATTCCGGCCGATGCGCATACTGCTTTCTGACATCTTCCAGAAACACATCACCAGAAGGAACCGGGCTTCCTTCCAGCACGGCCACGCTTTCCTGCACGCGCCGGCTGATGCGCTCGCGCAGCTCTTGCGTAGCCGCACGGGTGAAGGTTACCACCAGAATATTAGACGGATCGAAGCCGCCCTCGCAGGTCTCCGGCGGGGTTTCGGCCAGCATGCGCACCACCAGCCCGGAAATATTGTAGGTTTTACCCGTACCGGCCGAAGACTCCACAAGATTTACGCCTTGCAGCGGCGCTTCAAAAGGCTTGAAGGGATTTAAAGAATGGGCTGCGGATGGGCTGTGCTGCGACGATGATGAAGCCATGGGCAAAAGCTCAGAATCTGAATAGGATAAAAGGAAGGGCTGTAGAGAGCGTATCCGGCTTATGTCCGCCGGATTGACATTGCAGAATTAAAGCATATTCTTCGTATCTTACAAGCTTGTACCCAATTAATTCAGCGCTGGCCCCGGCCTCAATAGCCGCCGTTAAGGGTAGTTCACGAACGATATTCATTTCACCAACAGCATGTCACTCAACAGAAGAACCGCGCGGGAAGTTGTGATGAAGGCCCTTTACGCCTGCGAACTCAGCCACGATTCGATAGAACATCTGCTCGAAACCATCATCCGCAAACAGCTTAAAGAGGATAAAGAGCTGCTTCAGTTTGCCGAAACGCTGTTTATCCGCAGCGTACGCGATACCAAAGCCCTGGATGCCATCATCAGCGAGTTTGTCCAAAACTGGGACATCAAGCGCATTGCCGTAATTGATAGATGTACCATGCGTATGGCCCTCACCGAGCTGATGGCCTTTCCCGAAATTCCCAAGAAAGTTACGATTAATGAAGCCATCGATATCGTAAAACGCTATTCTACCCCGCGCTCCGGCCGCTTCATAAACGGCATCCTGGATTCGGCGGCCAAAAAACTAACCGAAGACGGCAAAATTGTGAAGTCCGGCACCGGCCTGCTCGATCAGTCTTTGTCCGGCAAGCAGCGTTAATTATGCCTCCGGCCCCCTTCATCATTTTTCTGATGCCTATTCTGCCGCTCCATCATGCCCGCTCCTGATTCTTCTTCTGCCCGCCGCCTTATTGCCATAGGCGATATACACGGCTGTGCCCGAACGCTGAAAGCCCTGCTGAAAAAGCTGCATCCCTACTACAACAGCGGCTATACTTTTGTTTTTATAGGTGATTATATTGATCGTGGCCCCGAAAGCGCCAGCGTATTCGATATATTGATGCAGCTGGACGAAACCGAATCCTGCGTGTTTTTGCGCGGCAACCACGAGCAAATGATGATAGATGCCCTGGATGGCCGGAATCGTAAGCTGTGGATGATGAACGGAGGGCTGCAAACCATCGCCTCTTTTACGGTCGATGATTTTTATACACAACTGCCGGACCGTTATCGTAACTTTCTGGAACTGACACGCTTGTATTTTGATACGCCCGATTTCTTTTTCACCCACGGCGGGCTGCAGCCCGATGTGTCTGTTGAGGCGCAGCGTGCCGACTCCGAACAGCATCATGATTTTCTCTGGGAGCGTTCCCATATTGATGCATCACTGAGCAGCATTGTTTGGGAAAAGCCGGTCGTTTTTGGCCATACGCCGGTGCCGGAAGTCATAAACGACGCGCTGCGGCTGGGCATAGATACCGGCTGCGTGTATCATCATCACCAGAATATGGGCCTACTTACGGCCGTAGTGCTGCCCGAACGCCGGTTTGTGCAACAAGAATACGTGGAGTTCGGATAGCATCATCCTGTAAAATATGATGGTATTCGCGCGGCCTTTATGTACTCTTTTTCAATCATTTTTTAATTAACACAGTCCAACTTCATGAGCGTAAGATGCGGAATCGTAGGCCTGCCGAACGTAGGCAAATCCAGCCTTTTTAATGCCCTGTCCAATGCCGGTGCGGAATCGGCCAACTTTCCTTTTTGCACCATCGACCCCAATGTGGGCATCGTGCCGGTGCCCGATGCGCGGCTTGCGAAGCTTACCGAGCTGGTGTCGCCGCAAAAAACCATCCCGACCTCCATCGAATTTGTAGATATTGCCGGCCTGGTGAAAGGCGCTTCCGAGGGCAAAGGCAAAGGAAACGCGTTTCTTTCGCATATTCGCGACGTGGACATCATCGTGCACGTAGTGCGCTGCTTTGAGGATGATGACGTGATTCACGTGGAAGGCAACGTAAACCCGACGCGCGACGTGGATATTATCGATTCGGAGCTGCAGTTCAAGGATCTTGAGAGCGTGGAAAAACGCATCGACAAACTCAAAAAGCAGGCCAAATCCGGCGATAAAACCATTCGCATGTATATTGAAGTCTGCGAACAACTGAAGGCGCACATCGAAAACGGCGAGCCGGTGCGCAGTTTTGAAGCCCCCGAGGAAGCAAGAGCGGCCTATGCCGATCTGGCGCTGCTCACCGATAAATCCGTGCTGTTTGTGTGCAACGTGCCGGAAGAGGATATTGCCGACGACGGCGCCGGGAATCCGCACGTGGCGGAAGTGCGCCGGCTGGCCGATGCCCGCGGAGCCAAAACGGTAGTGGCCTGCGCCCGCATCGAGGCCGAAATTGCCGAACTGGACGAAGAGGCCAAAAAAGAATTTCTGGACGAGCTGGGCATTTCCAGCGCCGGACTCGACCGCCTCATTCAGGCCGCGTATGCCGAACTGGGCCTCATCACCTATTTTACGGCGGGCGAAAAAGAAGTCCGCGCCTGGACGATTACCGAAGGCATGAAGGCCCCGCAGGCCGCCGGGGTGATTCACTCGGATTTTGAGCGCGGCTTTATCCGTGCTGAAACCATCGCTTATGCCGACTTCGTGAAGCACGGCTCGGAAGCCGCCGCCCGCGAGGCCGGAAAACTGCGCAGCGAAGGCAAAGAATACGTTGTGAAAGACGGCGACGTGCTGCACTTCCGTTTCAACGTATAAACTCAGCTCCGGGCGGCATCATCGCGGGCATAAAGCAGCGCGCCGTGCCGGATGCCGCCGGTGGAAACCACAACTTCGGGCAGCCTGAAATACTCCATAAAAGCCTCCAGAATGATAAGGCCGGCCAGATAAATATCGGCCCGGCCCTGCATCACCAGCGGAAAATCCCGGATGAGCCGCTCCGGGCCCGCCTCAAACACCCGCCTGCGCCACTGCCGCACGACCTGTTGGCTCAGCACCAATCCGTTGATGCGTTCGGCATCGTAGGCCTGCGTGTCTTTGAAATCATCATAATGATGCATGACGGCCAGGCTGGTGAGGGTTCCGGCCACGCCCACGAGCTGCGGCGTTTGCCCCGCGCTGCGCACGGCCGCGCGAATATCATGCAGCTCCGTAAAAGCAATTCGGGCGGCTTCAAAACAGGCGGCAATCTGCGCTTCAGGAGCGGCCTCGAATTCCGGCCCGGAAAGGTAGCGCTCGCTAAAGCGTACGCAGCCGGCATCAACGGAGCGAACCTGCGTTGGTTCTGTATGATGCGCCTCTCCAAAGGCCGTTTCCGTGCTTCCACCGCCAATATCCAGCACCATGACCGGCTTATCTTTTGTGCTGGAAAGCACGCTTAACGCGCCGCGATACGTGAAACGGGCTTCCTCATCGCCGCTGAGCAGGCGGATCTCCCAGCCGGTACGCTGCTTGACTACATCCAGAAAACCGGCACGATTCCCGGCATCCCGCACCGCGCTTGTGGCCGTAACAACCGGGGCGGCAACAGATTCCTTTTCGGTTTGGGAAGCCTCTATAATCGCCTGATATTCCTCGAGCGCTTCCAAAACCCGGCCGATGCTTTCAGGATGAAGCCGTTTTGCGGCATCCACCTTGCGCCCGAGGCGCGGAATGCGCTGCTCTTCCCGCAGCACCTGCAGGCGGCCTTCATCAGTTATCCGCGCAATGAGTAACAGCACGGTATTGGTTCCAATATCGATAGCAGAGCGAAGCATAAATTTTAGATTGATGAGACCGGACCATAAAAAAAGCCTTGCTAAAGAAGAACTTTAACAAGGCTTTAACAAGTCAGCACGTACGCCGGGAAGGATTCGAACCCTCAACCTCCTGATCCGTAGTCAAGTGCTCTATCCAGTTGAGCTACCGGCGCATAGGTGTTTTTGTTTTGCAGATTCCAAATATACGCACAAAACAGACGCGATTGCAAGCCCCGACCGCATTATTTTTTCAAAAAATTAGCAAATACGGTGGAACGCGGATTTTGAGGATTAGGAATTCAATTCCGCGGATTTTTTTTGCGTCCCACCGCCGTAGGCCGCCGTCGTCGTCGTCGTCGTAGAGACGCGATGCATCGCGTCTCTACGACGACGACCATCACCGTGCCGTGCGTTTTTTACCGAAACCGACGATCTACGGCAATCAGAAATAATACCGAACGCCCAGCCCGCCGTTGCCAGAGAATTCGGTGTCGGGCGTCAGATCCAGCACCGGCACAACTTCCACGAATATCTCCAGCGGATTGTTAGCCAGGAAATAGCTCAGGCCAACGGGAAAGCGCACGCCGAGCTTGCTGTCGTCGTCTTCCTGAAGCTGAAGCCGCCCGCCAACGCCGTAATGCAGCGCCATACTGCCTTGCTCCACGCGGATGAGATTGAAGTTGTGAAACAGATAGTCGGTGTGGAGATGTAGCTGACTATCGCCGCTGAACGACCAGGCTACGCCGGCGGCAAAGGCGTTCTGATTTCCCGTCCATAGTTTGGCAGATAATCCGGTAGGCTCTCCGGCAATCACGCCGAGGCCGAAATTCCCGTCGGCCCGCTGCGCCTGCGTCTGTTCGGCGGTGGAAAACAGCAAGCCCGCCAGAAAGAGCATCAGAGCCGCAGATTTGAAAAGCTTTGGTTTTACAACATGTGCACGAATAGGAAAAAACATAAAAAGGGGTTTAGAGGAATAGAAAAAACAGCCGCGCAACAGGCCCCGGCGTTTTTCATGGGGCCGCAATATAAAGCGCCGCATTGTTTTTAAAGAACGAACAAAGCGGCGCTCCCGTATAAATAGATTAGTATCGGCGCGCGGACTCAGTAGAGCTGGGTTTTTTCATCATACTCGATTTCAAAACTCAGCCCGTCGAGCACCTGATGATATTTTTCGACCAGCTCCCGCTGATCGCGCGCGCCCAGAAAAATATTGGCAAGCTCGAAGCTGTAGCTGTCCTGATTTTGCAGCTCACTCAGGTGCACGTTTTCTTTGACCTGCACATTTACTTCCAGGCCGGGAATAAATTTTTTGAGGATATTGATTTCCTGTTTGGTCGGCACTTTTTTAATCAAACCCGGCTCGAAGGTCCGCAGCATGCAGTTGGCCGCCTTGTTGAAATCGCCGTTCATGCCCAGCGTGCGCGGCTTTTCGCCCAGGGCCAGGCTCAGCATCACGGCATGATGCGAGATGCCGTGTACTTTCTCAAAAATGTCGCTGTGCGATTGGGAGATGCGCGGGTTGATTTCCAGCAGATACACCTCGTCGGCCGTCTGATCATAAAAATATTCGGCGTTAAACGGGCCGTTGTCCAGGCCGATCTGCGTGATGGCCCGGCGGGTTACGTCGGCCATGCGAAACTGAATTTCCTGCGGTAGCGACGACGGATATTCGTAGCGCCCAAAGGAGGAGCGGTCGCCTTCGCGTATGGAATCCACCACGCCGTAGGTAACCACGCGGCCGTTGTAGGAATAGCCCTCCAGCGTACACTGATGCCCGGTGATGGGGCTTTCGGCGATGCAGGTTTCGGGCATGGAGGCCAGCTCTTCGGGCATGTCGTAGCCTTTCATCAGCTCTATAAAAGGCGTGGTGATGAAACCGATTTCCCGCCGCACGGTTTCCATATACTCGTAAAACTGCGCCTCGCCGTTCACGCGATAGGCCAGATAAGAGCGAAACGATTTGATAGGCTTGATCCAGAACGGGGCAATCATGTCCAGCTTTTCGTAGGCCTGCTCGTCAAAGGGATCGAAGGCCTGAAATTTGGGAATGTGCTCCTCAATTACTTTGCTTTGCTCCAGGCGGCTCCAGAATTTATGCTCGCACTTGAACATGCTTTCGACCGAGGGGCCGGGCAGGCCATATTTTTCGGCGATGATGGGCACCAGCAGCGTGCCGGGAA
>JBMCPG010000068.1:0-6921 GCA_048626035.1 Cyclonatronaceae bacterium | reverse complement strand
GAAAAGGAGAGATATTCAATCCCGGACAGTTTGACTGTAGCAGACGGAGCAAAGCTGGGTCAAAAGTCAAAAGTCAAAGGTCAAAGGTCAAAGGTCAAAAGTCAAAGGACAAAGGTCAAAGGTCAGCGGTCAAAGGTCCGAGGTCAGAGGTCAAAATAATTCACCATTTAGCATTCAAAATCACTGGTGTCCGGGGAAATGGTTTTTTTCGATGTATTTAAATATGATCAGGAGCTGCATCATATTTACAGCTGGAGTGTGTACTGGATTACCAAAGGGGCTACCCATATTAAATCCCTGACGGGATTTGGGTTGAAGCTATGCAGGACTCTTTGAAGGCAGGGTGTCCGTAATGTAGCTCCAAATAGACCGGCCTAACGAAAAAAGGGCGTTAAGAACGCAACGAAGGGGAGCGTTAAGAAAGAAACCACTCCGCTGAGGAGCTGCTAAAATGGCACGGAGCGCGCCGGAGCTTTGGTTTCTTTTAGCGGAACGGAGTGGAGTTTAGCCTTTTTTTCTCAGCCGGCGGTTTTTGGTTACCTTTTGTCCGCACAAAAGGTAAGAAGAGCTTATTTGGAGCAAGGCGTACCTCATGATGAAAAAAGCTCTGGCCACTTGAGTTTTAACACTGTTCATTCCGTACAAGTGCGAAAGTTGAGGGAGTTATGAATACTCAAATCTTCAAATGCTCAAATTCCCCAACGGGCTGGCACTGTATCGTAGTGCGAAAGTTGAGTAGTGTCCCTTACTGCGACATTTACCCGCGGAAGCCCGCATCACGAAAAAAACCCGCGTTTATAGCTTCCATATTGGCCTTTAAAGCACGTTAAAGGCTTCTTTATCACCTGAAGCAAAGATTTTTTGCACTGATTTCAGCAGGAAGGTTTGACGTATTAAAATAAAAGTGTTACTATTACACTTATAAACAACCGGCCTTGCCGCCGGGCGCATTCCGATGCGCAGTTGTTGAATTTTAAAGACCTTTTAATGCGCTGAAATGGAATCTGAACGTAGTTTTGTAATTGGCATCGACTTTGGAACCGACTCCGTCCGTGCCCTGCTTGTGGATCAGAGCGGAGCGGAAATGGCGCGGGCGGTAGATTATTATTCCAGATGGAGCCGGGCTGAGTATTGCGCTCCCGCGCAGCAGTTGTTCCGGCAGCATCCGCTGGATTTTTTAGAAAGCATGGAAAAAGCGCTTTTAGACGTCGTATCGCCGCTGTCTGCCAAAGACCGGGCCCAAATAAAGGGCATTTCCGTGGATACGACCGGCTCTACGCCGGTGGCCGTAAACCAGCAGGGAACCCCGCTGGCGCTGTGCCCCGGCTTCGAGGAAAATCCCAACGCCATGTTCGTTCTCTGGAAAGATCATACGGCCATCCGCGAGGCCGGGGAAATCAACCGGCTGGCACGATCCGGGCAGTTCCCTGACTTCACCAAATACGTTGGCGGCGTGTATTCCTCCGAATGGTTTTGGTCGAAGATTCTGCATGTGCTCCGGGAGGATGAGGGCGTCCGGAAAGAAGCCCGTTCCTGGGTGGAGCACTGCGATTGGATCACCTTCGAGCTTACCGGCGGACAAGATATTTCTGAAATGAAGCGAAGTCGCTGCGCCGCCGGGCATAAAGCCATGTGGCACGAAGAATTCAACGGACTTCCTTCTCAGGATTTTCTCAGCGCTTTGGATCCGCTGCTGGACGGCATCCGCGGGCAACTGTATGATAGCACCCACACTTCGGATCAGCCGGCCGGAACGCTTTCCGCCAAATGGGCCGACAAGCTGGGCCTTTCCCGGGAAGTCGTTGTCGGCGTAGGCGCCTTTGATGCCCACATGGGCGCGGTAGGCGGCGAAATTCAGCCGTATTACCTGAGCAAAGTGATGGGCACTTCCACCTGTGATATTCTGACGGTTCCCAAAGAAGAGCTGGGCGATAAACTTGTGCAGGGCATCTGCGGGCAGGTTGATGGTTCCGTAATTCCCGGAATGATGGGCCTGGAGGCCGGTCAGTCGGCTTTTGGTGATGTCTATGCCTGGTTCACCGATTTGTTGCAATGGCCGCTCCATTCAGCGCTGAAAAACACTACGTTGATTTCCGAAGCGCTCGGAAAGCAGCTACAGGCTGAGGTGCAACAACAAACGCTGAAGCTGCTATCCGACGAAGCCGGACGGCTGGAGATCAACGAAGAAGGCCTGGTTGCCCTCGACTGGCTGAACGGCCGCCGCACGCCCGACGCCAATCAAAAATTAAAAACGGCAATTGAAGGCCTGGATCTCAGCAGTGATGCGCCCCGGATCTTTCGTTCGCTCGTGGAATCGACCTGCTTCGGGGCCAAAGCCATCGTGGACCGCTTCAGAAGCGAAGGCATAGAAATCAAGGGAATTCTGGGCCTTGGCGGGGTGGCCAAAAAATCGCCCTTTGTGATGCAAACCCTTGCCAACGTGCTCAATATGCCGATTAAAATTGTGCGCTCCGAGCAAACATGTGCCCTTGGGGCCGCAATGTTTGCCGCAACCGCCTCCGGCATTTATGCCAGCCTGGAAGAGGCCATCACCGAAATGGGTCAGGGATTTGACCAAACCTATCACCCTGATCCGGTGGCCGCCGGAAAGTATGAAGCGCTGTACGAACGCTACCTTTCCTTAGGCCGTGTGATGGAAACACGCACCGAAAACCTTCAACGAAACCGGGCTTAATATGGGTACTTACACAGCATTAAAAGAAAAAGCGCTGGAAGCCAATCTGAAAATAGAGGAACTCAATCTGGTGCTGTTCACTTTTGGCAACGCCAGCGCGGCAGATCAGAATGAGAAAGTTTTTGCGATTAAGCCCAGCGGCGTGCCCTACAGTGAGCTGAAGCCGGATGATATGGTGATTGTAGATTTTGAGGGCCATGTGATAGAGGGAGATTTACGCCCCTCATCCGATACCAAAACCCACGCTTTTCTCTACAAACATTGGGAGGATATCGGCGGGATTGTGCACACGCACTCCACCTACGCCACGGCCTGGGCGCAGTCGCTGATGGACCTGCCGATACTCGGCACCACCCATGCCGATCACCTCACCGAAGACGTGCCTTGTACCCCTCCGATGGAAGATGAGCGCATAAAAGGCAACTACGAACTTGAAACCGGCCGGCAGATCATCGACGAGTTTCAAAAAAGGAAGCTGTCGTATCGGGAAGTAGAAATGGTGCTGGTGGGCAGTCATGCTCCGTTTATCTGGGGAAAAACGGCCGAAAAGGCGATCTATAACAGCGCGGTTCTGGAAGAAATAGCCCGGATGGCTTTTTTATCCCGGCAGATACGGGCTGACCTGCCGAGAATGAAAAACGCATTAATCGAAAAGCATTATGAGCGGAAACATGGCAAACATGCGTACTACGGACAGCAAAAATCATAACCTAACCGAATAAACATGCTTCAGAAACGCAAACCTAAAATCGGCCTGCTGGGCATCATGCAGGAGCTGTATGATGCAAGCCTGCCCGGCATCACAAAACGCCAGGAAACATACGCGCAGCAGGTCTGTGAGCAGCTCGCAGACGCGGCCGACTGGTCTTTCCCGCGTGCGGCCCGCAACCGCGATGATATCGAAGAAATTCTGGGCGATTTTAATCATCAGGGCCTGGACGGGGTGATGATTGTGATGCTCACCTACGGCCCGGCCATGCGCACGGTGCGGGCGCTGCAAAAAAATCATCTTCCGCTGCTGCTGGCCAATATACAGCCCGAAAGCGAAGTACGCGACGATTGGGACATGGCCGACCTGACCTACAATCAGGGCATACACGGGGCGCAGGATATGGCCAACGCCATCATACGTACCTCGGGCGACCGTTTTGAAGTGATTTCGGCCGATTGGAAGAGCAAGGAATTCAGCGACTATGTGTCCGACTGGGCGATAGCGGCCATGGTAGCGGCCGAGTTGAAAAACATGAAGATCGCCTCGTTCGGGAAAATGCACGGCATGGGAGACACGCTTTCGGATGAAGCCGCCTTCACCCGCATCATCGGGCCTGAGGTGAATCGCGAGTACATGGGCGATATTTACCGGCAGATGGAGCAGGTTTCAGCGCACGAAATTGACGATCAGATAGCCCTTGAGAAGAAGCGCTTTGAAATTGACCGGGATATGCCCGACGAGAACCTGCGCTACGCGGTGCGCATGTATCTGGGATTCCGGAATTTCCTGATCAAAAACAACTACGCCGGCTTTTCGGCCCATTTTGACACCTTCAGCGGCGACGGCCGGTTTGAGCAAATCAACATGCTGGCGGCTTCCAACTTAATGGCAGAAGGCTTCGGCTATGCCGCTGAGGGCGATACCAATACCGCAAGCATGGTTGCGGCTGCCCATCTGCTCGATGAGCATGCGCACTTCACCGAAATGTATGCCATGGATTTTAAAAAAGGCTCCATGCTGATGAGCCACATGGGGGAAGGAAACTGGAAAATCAGCAGAAAAGACAGGCCCGTCCGCCTGGCCAACCGCCGGCTTGATATCGGGAATCTCAACAATCCGCCGACGGCCGTATTTATGGCCGAGCCGGGGCCGGCTACGATGGTCTCGCTGGTGGCCTTAAAAGGCGATCACTTCCGGCTGGTCGTATCATTCGGCGAGATTCTCGACACCGAACCGGTTGATACCATCGAGATGCCCTATTTTCATTTTAAACCTTCCACGGGGCTTCGCGCCGCAAACGACGGCTGGCTAAAAGCCGGCGGCACGCATCATCAGACCCTGCTCGCGGGAGATCATCGCGCCAAATGGAAACTCCTGACCAATATGTTAGGAATCGAGTATGTGGAAGTCTGATTCCCGGATGTGAAGCAGAAAAGCAGCAACTGACCAAACACTCAACGTCTGTGTTTAAAACATACATAACATCTTAGCAGCAATCTTATGGGCACTCTTGAAACGCTGGACTGGATCATCATCGCGGGCTATTTCTTCCTGATCGGAGGGCTCGCCTGGTGGGTCATCCGCCAGAAAACCAATACGCCGGATGATTACTTCCTGGCCGGCCGGCATCTCGGATTTCTGATTGTCGGAGCCTCCGTATTTTCATCAAATATCGGATCGGAGCACCTGGTGGGCCTGGCCGGCTCAGGCACTACCGACGGCGTTGCCATGGCGCATTATGAGCTTCACGCCTGGTGTCTGCTTGTTCTGGGCTGGATTATGGTGCCCTTTTTTATCCGCTCGAAAGTCTTCACCATGCCGGAATTTCTGGAGCGGCGGTTCTCTCCGCTGGCGCGCACGCTGCTTTCGGGAATCTCGCTGGTGGCCTACGTGCTCACAAAAATTGCTGTGGGTATCTTTGCCGGCGGAATTGTGTTCAGCGTGCTCATTCCGGAAGTCAGTTTTCTGGGCATGAACAGCTTCTGGCTCGGCTCTATTCTGGTGATTCTTTTTACCGGAACCTATACCGTGCTGGGCGGCCTGCGCGCCGTGGCTTATACCGAAGCTCTGCAAACCATTGTGCTGATATTCGGCTCCGTGCTGGTGCTCATATTTGGGTTGCAGGCCATTGGCGGCTGGAATCAGCTGGTGGATATTGTGGGCGAAGATATGTTCAATCTCTGGAAGCCTCTTGTGCCGGCCGGCATGGAGGCGACTTGGGCGCCGGTGCTCGAAGAAAACCGCATGGCCTGGTATTTCAATGATAATTATCCCTGGCTGGGCATGTTGTTCGCCGCCCCCATCGTAGGCCTGTGGTACTGGACCACCGACCAATATATTGTTCAGCGGACCCTCGGGGCCGCCAATATCACCGAAGCGCGCCGGGGCTCTATTTTTGCCGCTTTTCTGAAGCTGCTGCCCGTGTTCATCTTTATTCTGCCCGGAATCATCGCGTTTGCGCTGGCCGAATCGGGACAGAATGCGGTGTTGCAAAATGCCTTACTCGGTGCCGACGGAAACGTCATCACCCAAAATGCACAGGCGGCCTTTCCGATGCTGGTTACCGAAGTGTTGCCCGCTGGCGTGCGCGGCATCGTTGTCGCCGGCCTGCTTGCCGCGCTCATGAGCTCGCTTGCGGGCGTATTCAACGCCTCATCGACGCTATTCACGATGGACTTTTACCAGAAGTTCCGGCCCGATTCATCAGAAGAACGCCTGGTGCTGATGGGCCGTATTGCCACCGTTGTGATGGTGATTATCGGACTGCTCTGGATTCCGGTCATACAAGGCAGCCGGGGGCTGTATGATTATCTGCAGGGCGTACAATCCTATCTCGCGCCACCCATATTCGTGGTGTTTTTTTTGGGCATCTTCTTCAAGCGCCTCAACAAAGAAGGATGCCTTGCCGCCCTGATGGTCGGGTTCTTCCTGGGGCTGTTCCGGCTCGCCGTGGATACGCCCGTTATTTTGATAGATGATTTCGCCTACGCCGAAGGCTCGTTTCTGTGGATTCTCAACAACACCTTTTTCCAATACTACAGCGTCTTCATTTTTCTGGTGTCCATAGCCGTAATGGTAGGCGTCAGTTTCATGACCAAGCCCCCGGATTACAGCAAAATTTCGGGGCTGACCTTCGGCACGATGTCCGACGCAGACCGAAGCGAAAACCGAAGCAGCTGGACCTGGGGCGATGTATCTGCTTCCGTGCTGCTGGTTGTGGTGATCATCGCTATTTACCTGATATTCAGTTAGATGGAATAAGCATTTCTGAGAACATCTGTTCATTCAGCCCTCATCAAACCGAACACAAGGTAAGCGATGCATGCAAAAAGCAAGATCTGATTTTTAATTCCTCAGCCATCTCATTTTCTGTATTGAAGGAGCCGTTATGAAAATTGCACTCAGCATATTGTTCTGCTTAAGCTTAGCATTTCAGGTATCGTCAAGTTACGGGCAAAGTTCTGCCAGCGATACCTACATCAACCCGATCATCCCCGGAGATCATCCCGATCCG
>JBMCPG010000067.1:0-6934 GCA_048626035.1 Cyclonatronaceae bacterium | reverse complement strand
TATCCTGAGACGCACGGCGGTGCGTCTCTGTGTGGGGGTGGATGGTTGATTGTGGGTTTTGTACCCAGCTAATCAGCCATAAAACCCATCGGCTTTCCAATTTTGGGGATTCTGCCGGATATACCAGGCAATACGTTCAAATTCATCGGCATTACGGATGACGCGATCGTGATAATTGGCCTGCCAGAATGGATTCCGGCGATTAAATTTTGGGATGGATAGGGCCTGTTCATCAATCCAATCATCAATCGAACGCACCACCGCCGATTTGTAACCCGCCAAAAACGAGGATATCGATTTGGGTTTACGTTCAAATCGCGATCCCCGTAGAGACGCACGGCCGTGCGTCTCTACGGGGGCAACGGATTGTTGTTGAATCGTTACAATCGCATGGATATGATTGGGCATCATCACAAACGCGTCCAATTGCAATTCCCGCCGCATTTCAAACGATTGATACCATTCCCGACGGGCAATTTTGCCGAAATCGTGTAATACCATGCGGGCGTTTGCAATATGACCAAAATGATGCCGCCGATGCTGCGTCACGAATGTGATGAAATAAGAAGCATTCCAATCATAATCCCAGCCCGGCCGCCGGTGGGATGCAATGCGGTATTTGCCGTTGAATTTATCCAAGATCCCGGTGTTTGGTTTTTTGTGGTTTTGATATTGGTATGATGATCCGGATCGGGAAACCTTACGGTTTTTGAACGCTGTTTTTTTGGGAATCCGGGTTTTTAGGTTCGAAATATCCTGAGACGCACGGCGGTGCGTCTCTACCGGGGTGGAAAATCGTGCTTGCTTTCGACGGAAAAATCGTATTTCTTTATCGCAGATTGCATAACACTGTTAATGTGCTGCGTGTGATGCATGTGGCGCGTTTTTATTTACTGAGACGCACGGCCGTGCGTCTCTACGAAACCTCAACCTTAATTTTTTCCCGCATGGCCGATTCTGCCCGCATACCCGTCATTATTGATGGCATCCGTACTCCTTTTTTGAAATCAGGAAGCGCTTTTAAGTCGCTGATGGCCTACGATCTGGCCCGTATGGCCATTTCAGGGCTTTTGGGGCAGACCGGCATCCGGCCGGCCGATGTGGATCAGAGCATTCTGGGCACGGTCATTCAGGAGGTGCGCACGGCGAATATTGCGCGGGAGGCGGCGCTTGCTGCGGGCATTCCCAACGGGAAACCGGCGCATACGGTTACCATGGCGTGTATTTCGTCGAATATGGCGCTCACACAGGCGGCCGATGCCATTCGCCTGGGCAAGGCGCAGGCGGTGGTGGCGGGCGGCACCGAGACCATGTCGGACGTGCCCATACGCGTGTCCCGGCGGTTGCGCAAAAAGCTGCTGGAGGCCCAAAAGTATAAATCACCGCTGGAATTTGTGAAATTGCTGAAGGGATTGCGCCTCAGCGACCTGAAGCCGGAATTGCCGGCCATCGCCGAATTTTCCACCGGCGATACCATGGGCGCGAGCTGCGATAAGCTGGCCGCTATGTTTGGCATCAGCCGGGAGGCGCAGGATGCTTTCGCGATTTCCTCGCATAAACGGGCCGCCGCCGCACAGGAAGCCGGCTTTTTTGCCCGCGAGGTGATGCCCGTTCAGCCCGAACCCGGCCGCGATGCCATCATTCATGACAATGGCGTACGCCCGGATTCTTCCCCCGAAAAACTGGCCAAGCTGAAACCGGCCTTTGTGAAGCCGTATGGAACCGTGACGGCGGCCAACGCTTCTTTTCTGACCGACGGCGCCTCGGCCATGCTGATTTGTTCCCAAAAGCGCGCCGAAGAGCTCGGCCTGACTCCAAAGGCCATCATCCGGGATGAGCTTTTTATCGCCCAGGATCCGCAGCATGAGCTTTTACTCGGCCCGGCCTACGCCCTGCCTAAGCTTTTGGAGCGCAATAAGCTGAAGCCTTCCGATATCGACGTTTTTGAATTTCATGAGGCCTTTGCCGGACAGATTCTGGCCAACCTCAGCGCCCTAAACTCTGATTCTTTTATGAAGGAAAAGGCCCAGATCTCCGTTGCTGCTTTCGACATGGATATGGAGAAATTCAACACCCGCGGCGGCTCGCTTTCCATCGGCCACCCGTTTGGCGCTACCGGCACGCGGCTGGTGAATACGGCCGCCAACCGCCTGCGCGATGAAAACGGCTCTCTGGCCGTCATCGCCGCCTGCGCCGCCGGCGGACAAGGCCACGCCATGCTCATAGAGCGCATCTGAACGCTGGTAAAAACATCATGCAGCCGCTTTTTTTTGCAGGATGATGGCATCCCAAGCCTCAATTCCCGTCCTGCCCGCATCACCCTTCTGATGTTGCTTTTTCTCCCGATACGCCGGGAATTCGCTTCGTTCCACTTCCTTTTTCCGATTTCCGATTTAACCCTTTTATCAAGACCTGCACTTATGCTCCAGATTTCTAAAGATCCCAAAAACGCGCTGGCCCGTATCATCCTGAATCAGCCGGACGACAAGGTAAATACGCTCGGTAAAACCATGATTCAGGAGTTCGGAAAGGTGCTGGATGAGCTGGAAGCCGATGAAGCGGTGAAAGCCATCATTCTGCAAAGCGGCAAAAAAGACAATTTTATCGCCGGGGCCGACATCAAAATGTTTGATAGCTTCAGCAAGCCGGAAGAGTTTGAGGCCTTCATCAAAACGGGCACGGATCTGCTGGATCGCATCGAGAATTTTCCCAAGCCGGTAATTGCGGCCATTCACGGCGGCTGCGTAGGCGGCGGACTGGAAGTGGCGATGGCTTGTCATTACCGCATTGCCACCGAAGACAAAGCGACCAGCTTTTCCACGCCGGAAGTGAAGCTGGGCCTGCTTCCGGGAGCAGGCGGCACGCAGCGGATGCCGCGTTTAATCGGGCTGCCCATTGCGCTGGACCTCATGCTGACCGGCAAAAACGTGTATCCCCGGCCGGCTAAAAGAATGGGTTTGGTGCATGAGCTGACCCACAAACACGGGCTGGATCAGGCGGCCACCTACCGCGCGCAAAAGCTGATACAGCAGCCGGTCGGCAAGCGCAAATTACCGCTCGGAACGCGGCTGCTCACCCATAGTCCGGCGCGAAATATCGCCTTCAGTAAAGCCAGACAAGAAGTAATGAAAAACACACGGGGCAATTATCCCGCGCCGCTGCGCATTTTAGACAGCGTGAAAGCCGGGCTGCTGCTTTCCCGGGAAGAAGGCTTTGCCACCGAGCGAAAACTCTTCAGCGAGCTGGCCTTTACCCCGGAGTCGAAAGCGCTGCGCAGCTTGTTTTTTGGCATGCAGGCGGTGAAGAAAAATCCGTATGAAGCGAAAAAACGAGACGTAGAGCGCCTCGCCGTTTTAGGGGCCGGCCTGATGGGCGCGGGCATCGCCGACGTGAGCGCCTCCAAAGGACATCGGGTAATCCTGAAAGACCGCGACGTGCCCGGCGCCACCAAAGGCCTGGATGGCATCCGCAAGGACCTCGATAAAAAAGTGAAAAAGCGGATTTTATCCCGCTTTGAGGCCGATCAGCAGCTGGCGCGCGTCATGCCGACCGCATCCTACGAACCGCTGCGGGACGTTCCCGTGGTGATTGAGGCCGTTTTCGAAGAGTTGAGCATCAAACACGCCGTACTGAAAGAAGTGGAAGCCGTCTCGCCGAATGCCATCTTTGCCAGCAACACCTCATCGCTGCCCATTTCCGACATCGCCAAAGGCGCCCAAAAGCCCGAAAACGTGATTGGAATGCATTATTTCAGTCCGGTGCAAAAAATGCCGCTGCTGGAAATCATCAAAACGGACAAGACTTCCGAAGAAGCCATCGCCACCGCCTGGGATATTGGCCTCAAACAAGGTAAAACGGTGATTGTGGTGCACGACGGCCCCGGATTTTACACCACGCGTATTTTAGCGCCCTTCATCAACGAGGCGCTGCTGCTGCTGGAAGAAGGCGGCGACGCCCGACAGCTGGATGAGGTCATGAAAGACTTCGGCTTTCCGGTCGGCCCGATTACCCTGATTGATGAGGTCGGGATGGACGTGGCTGCGCACGTGGCCGACACCCTCGGTCCGATGTTCCGCGAGCGGGGCACCGAGCCCAGCAAAGCCGCCCGTACGCTGTATGATGAAGGCTTTCTCGGCCGGAAAAACGGCAAAGGATTTTACACCTACGGGGAGGGTAAAAAAGGCAAAAAGGAAATCAACACCGGGATTTATGAATATTTTGGCGGGGGAGAACGCACGAAACAACCGGCGGAGCAGATACAGCAGCGCATGGCCGGAGTGATGCTGAACGAAGCCCTGCTCTGCCTTCAGGAAGGCATTCTCGACAGCGCCCGCGATGGCGATTTAGGCGCCGTACTCGGCCTCGGATTTCCCCCTTTCCACGGCGGGCCGTTCAGCTATGTGGATGCCAAAGGCGCAGATGTCATCATGAAGCAACTGCAGACGCTCGAAAAAGAATTCGGACCGCGGTTTAAACCCGCATCCCTATTGAAAGAACACGCAGAGTCCGGGAAAGCCTTTCGGTAAATCGGAAACCAACGCGGATTTCAGCCCGGTTCACCATTCCCAATTATTATTTAAGCGTCTCATTGAGGAAACCCAGGGTTTTATCCCAGGCATCAGCCGCCGCTTCCGGCTCATAGCGATTGCCCGATGGATTGGCGAAGGCATGATCGGCGCCTTCATAAATATGAATTTCGGCATTCTTACCCAGTTCGCTGAGCTGCGTTTCAAATTCCCGAACATTTTCTACAGGAATGCCGCCGTCTTCTTCTCCGAAGATGCCCAGCAGCGGAATATTGATCGTATCCAATTCTTCCGGATTGGTGTTCACACGGCCATAATAAATTACGCCGGCATCCAGCTTATCGGACATGGCAATCGCCCCGTTGAGCGTCCAGGCACCGCCAAAACACCAGCCCATAAGGCCGACCTTGCCGTTGGTGTTTTCATTCATGAAATCGGCCGCGGCCTGCAGATGAGCCAGGCCGTTATCGGGATTCTGCATGGCCGCCTGCATTAATTCGCGGGCCTGATCAGAGGATTCGGCTACTTCACCTTCATACAAATCCACGGCCAGCACCCGAAAGCCCTCCTCGGCCAGGCGGCGGCTCATCATGCGGATATTATCGTTCAGGCCCCACCATTCGTGAATCAGAATAACGCCCGGTAAATCCTGACCTTCCGAACCGTCCGGCTCGGCCATAAAGCCTTGTACATCATCATAATAAGCAACGTTCTGCGTAGTGATGTCGCCGGTCGGCTCATACCAGCTGGCGTTGGCCTCGGGCGTATCATTTTGGTGTTCTTCGGCCATGGCATCGGTATATTCATCGTCTTGCTGCTGTTCGCCGCAGCCCAGCATCAGCAGGACGGTGAGCAAAAAAATGATACCGGCAAGCGAAAACGAGGGAAATTTGGAATCCTGGCAAATGGAGCAAAAAGAAGTAGTCATATTCAAAAAAATGGGCAATTGGCAAAAAAAGCAGCATAGAGTGCGTGCAAAACTGTTGTTTAAACTCCTGAATTTCTACCAATCGTTCGCCTTTGGCCGGGGGCGTTTGCTTTCGCTCATGATGCCATCATACTTCTGTTAACAAATGCGATAAATTCATTTTATGAATTGGAATCAGGTATTTTTGCTCCAGCGCGTCTTTGTAGATTTCCAGCGAACCAGTGCCGCGAAAATCCACAACACAAAAGGATTCGATGATATTGAGCACCTCGCCGATACCGTAAAATTCGGGACACGGCCCATAATAAACCAGGTCGCCTACCGACAGATTGTTATTGGCCCGGTGATGATAGGGTGCAATAACGGGTAGCCGGTCGAAGCGGTAGGAAAGCTTTTCCCGGCGGGCCGCCTGTTTATGATGAGAAGCATCCGGGTTATGTGATGGTTTTTGGTTATTCATGTTATGTGAAAATAGGGGAAATTCAGCTTTTATTAACTACCTCAATATGCCTTTGTTGCGTTCCGGCATGGCGAATATGAACTTCTGTACGAGTAGCAGGCAGGAGTTTGGCAACCTTTTCGGGCCACTCCACGATACTGATGCCATCACCATAAATATAGTCCTCAAAGCCAATGTCGCGTGCTTCCTGTGCCGAACGCAGGCGATAGGCATCAAAATGATAGACCGGTAAACGCCCGTGGTATTCCTGAAGCAGGATAAACGTTGGCGAATCGACTTCGGCGGGCGGAATATCGAAGCAGGAGGCGATGCCTTTCGCAAAATGCGTTTTACCTGCGCCAAGCTCGCCATATAAGCAAATAAGGGCGCCGGGAGCAAGCCGGGCGGCCAGCTCGTAGCCGGCTTTTTGAGTTTCTTCAGGACTTTCGGTACGTAGCGAATAGTTAAAGCCAGACATAAATATAGCGCAGGGAATAGGAAAAGTTTAAAAAACAGGCGTTCATGTTAAAACAATTACTTACAAGTGGTGCGTTGCGTGTGCAGAGCAGGCGTTATAATGCCATAGAGCATAAAATAGTATGAAAGCCGGGGTAGATAAAAGCACGCAAGATAAAAACCGGCTCTTTCTGCACTTTTGTCTGGGTGCAGATAAGCTATTGAGCCCCTGATGCAAGCCAAGATTAAGAATATTAAAAAATGTAGCTTCGGGATATTGTATGTATAAATAAGTTATTTATATTTCGTACTTGTTTATGAAGTTGATCAAAGCAACTTTGTAAGTGCATAGTTTCACCATAAACATAAATATACAAGGCGGGAGCCGGCGAATCATCTCTACTTTAACTTTATGAAAAAACGCGCTACTATACTCCAATACGCAACTATTTTTTCACTTTTAATAGTATTAAGCGGGTGTAATTTATTCAATAACTCGACGAGCGAAGAAAGTACAGATGTGGTCGAAGAAGAGGAGACGAACCCATTTGTAGATAGTTTGGAAATAGATGAGCGCACGGGCGT
>JBMCPG010000066.1:0-6973 GCA_048626035.1 Cyclonatronaceae bacterium | reverse complement strand
GCCGGTTATTTGCTTGTATAGCTTAATTACCTCTTGCAGACTTTCCCGCCAGGCATAGGCCGCGGCTTCTCCGCTTCGGATACGCCCGCGCACGTTTTCGAGCAGCTCCGGATCCTGAAGAAGCAGGCTTTGGGCATCAAAAATAGCGGCTTCTTGTTCGCCGATGCTTTTAATACCCGCCTTCCATAACTCCTGCGTGCGCTGCAAAGCAGCTTTAAGAGCAGCTTCGAAATGCTCAAGTTCATCTTCGGGCGTTCGCTCCGTGGTCTTTTCAAGGTTTTCGGGCAGGCTGGTTTTATGATGATATGCCGGCCCGGCGGCAAAGCCCGGTGTAATGGGCAAGCCTGCCAGTACCTCCTGCTCGGTATGGGCTTGCTCGTGCTCAAAAGCCGTAACAGATCCATTTTTTGCACGTCCCTGCGCAGCGGTTTGCGGGCGGCGCTGCTGCGGAGCCGGGGCCGTAGATTCCCCGAAATGATGTTCAAAAAGGGGCTTTAGTTTTTCAAAGGCCTGTTCGGCATCCCGGCCGCTGAAGTGCAGCTCCAGCTCGCTGCCCTGCCGGGCGCCGAGGGCGATGAGTTTATTGATACTTTTAGCAGACGTGAACCCGGTATCTGCCCCCAGCTTCCGCACGCCCACTTTTGCAGCCAGACCCGTGAGCGCCTGCACCATCTGTGCCGCCGGCCGCGCATGCATACCCATCGTATTTTGCAGCACAAAACGAGCCGTAAAGCCTTCTTCACCGGAAGGTTTATGGGCTGCGGCGGTCGTATCTTGTGGCCGGTGTGCCCCGCTGAGCTGCGTCTTTTTGCCCTCTAATGCCGAAGCCGCATCTTCCATAATTTCTGAAATACCTGCGCCGGCAGAAGCCAGAGCCGTGGCCGAAATCACGCCTTCCACCAGGGGTGCATCACATAAAAAAACGTGTTTCTTTTGCTCTTCTTCGAGGAATTCCAGCGCCATTTCTGCACTCATTACCGCACTTCCCATATCCATAAATACGAGAACGCCCTCATCGGAATAGACCTCCTGAATGCCGGCCAGAATGCGCATGGCATCGGTTCCAACCGGATGTTCGGCATCATCTACGCCTCCGGCGGCGGCAATGCGAGCCTCGGCCGGCCCCATTTCACGGGCCAGTGCTTTGAGTTGTACCGCCAATTCTGCGCTGTGTGATACGATTACGATACCTACCATAAATACATAAATAGATGCTGGGAAAAAGATTAGTAAATCAACAGGATGATGGCACCCGGGCCCCTGAACCTGTTTTTTATTGCTGAACGGCTTCGTGAAGTGCCTTCAACATAAGGTACGCCGATGTAGCTCCCGGATCCTGATGATCTTTGCTGCGTTCGCCGAGATAGCTTGCCCGGCCTTTTTTGGCCACCATAGGAACAGTACTTTCCATACCTTTTCGGGCCGCCTCTACGGCTTGAGCAAGCGCTGGCAGCAAGGCATCATGTTTAACGGCTTCGGCTTTAAAGGCCTCTACGGCCGGCTCGAGTGCATCAACGATAGTTTTATCCCCGACGGAGGCCTTGCCGCGCATTTTAAGCCCTTCGAGACCGGCTTGCAGCACCTCGCCGGTTTGGGAGGCCGTTAATTCTTCGACACTTCCGGCTTTAGTGCCCGCTTGTAGAAAAAACGTGCCATATAAAGGTCCGGAAGCCCCCCCAACGGTAGAGATAAGGGTCATAGCCACCGCTTTGAGCAACGCACCACAGGTTTTATCGGCATGCGAGCCGAGCTGATCATGCACTTTTTTGAAGCCCCGGTACATGTTGTTGCCGTGGTCGGCATCGCCGATAGCCGTGTCTAATTGAGTTAAATACTGCCGCTGACTTTCATAGGTCTCGTGGCACTTTTCCAGCCAGGTAATAAGATGTTGTTTTTTTAACATGATTGATGTCTCCACAAATTTAAATAAAGCCTGAAAACCGCCGTTTTACAGGCGCAGAATGAGCAAAATGATGATGCTTCCACCCTAAAAAGCCCGTTTTTATTTCACTGTGAAGTAAGTATCGGCAGGAAAAAAAACGGGCCATAGAAAGCTTTATGATACACGCATCCGCTCAGCAGCGCTACATGCCCCAGCGCAGGCCGGGCGTATGAACCGGCGCATCCCAGAGTTTGAGTTGCTCATCGCTTACTTTCATAAGGGTGATGGAACAGCCCTGCATTTCCAGCGAGGTGATGTAGGGGCCTACCAGGCTGCGCGCTACGGTGATGCCCCGCTGGCTGAGCACCTGCGTCATTTTCCGGTAAATAATATATAGCTCGGAAACCGGTGTGCCGCCCATGCTGTTTACCAACGCAATCACCTGATCCCCTTCTTTAAAATCGTTTTCGGTGAGCTCTTCTTCTACCCACTCGCCTTTATCGGCATCGAAAGAGCGAACCGTACGGGTGTAGCCGGTATCGTCGAGAATGGACGTCGTCATCATTTCGGCAATTTCATCGGCCGATTTAATTTTATGCCGCTCGATGCCCGGCTCGCCGTGAATCCCGATTCCAATTTCCATCTCATCATCGCCGATTTCAAAGCTGGGCGTGCCGTTAGACGGAGTGATACAGGAGGTGAGCGCCATACCCATGCTGCGGGCGTTGAGATTGAGCGTGCGGCATAAATCGGCGACTTCCTTCAGGCTCTGGCCTTCTTCGGCGGCGGCACCGCACATTTTTTCGATAAGAACGGTTGCGCCCACGCCCCGCCGGCCGGCGGTATAGAGGCTGTCTTTAACGGCGATATCATCATCAATAACCACATTCTGGACGTTGATACCGTCGGCGATAGCGAGATCGGCAGCCATTTCAAAATTCATCACATCGCCGGTGTAGTTTTTCACGATGTTTAATACGCCCGCGCCGCCATCCACGGCCTTGATGGCCTCATGCATCTGGTCGGGCGTAGGAGAAGTAAATACCTCGCCGGGGCATGCGGCATGCAGCATACCGTGCCCTACGAAGCCAGCGTGCAGCGGTTCGTGCCCGCTTCCGCCGCCGGAAACCAGGGCAACTTTTCCTTTCTGCGGCCCGCCGGCGCGGGTAACAAAAGCGGGATGATAATTTATGCGCAGCAAATTACCATGTGCAGCTTCCATTCCTTCAAGCTGTTCTTTAATGATGTCATCAGGGTTATTGATTAATTTTTTCATAAGGCGTTTGGTTAAGGTATTGGATAAAAATTAGCGACGCGCGCCGGAACCTGATGTACAAAACTCCACCAAGAAATCCGGCCTTTACCTCGGTGAGGTAATATATCTTAAATAGGCCTATCAGCAGGCACATTAATATGCTAAAAAATAAACATTAAACGAAAAGGCTTCACAGAAAACCGCTTTTCAAGTCCTCATGGAATCATACGCCTCTTTACGGCGTTTTCGGGCATATCTGATACTATTTTTAAAACGAGCTACAGCACTTTACTTCCGATATAGAAGTAAAAAAAGCACCTGCCCGACTTCGGACAGATGCTTCTTTTGACTGCAAATGGGACGCATTTAGAAATTTACTGAAAAAGCGGTAAAAGCACGCTCAGTTTCAGGGTTAATTACAACCATTACGCTCATAGGCACCGTAAAGCTGTCGGAAATTCGTAAATCTTTGGAAGCGCTCAGGCCAACTTGCGTAAAGACGAAATCACCTTCATAACCAAGATCAATAAAACCGCCTTCTTCAGAGTACTGAGATGAGAGGAAGGCTCTGAGTCCGGTATCGCCGGCTGAGAAAGCCACGCCCGGCTCTACATAAAGCGTAGGCTCAAACCCTTGTATTCCGGAGAAGGCATAGCCGACGAGCAGATCCGGGGCAACATCTCCTTTGGCGGCAGCACGGACAGAGGCTTGCCAGACGTGCGTAGTTGTTTCTTCGTCTAAATCAAACACATCCGTATTAGCATCGAAATGATTTTCGAATTGAGGGGTAAGAGTCATATTACCCAAGTCGAAAGTATAATTCATCCAGAACTTCACTTCTTTATACTCTGTGCCATCCGGAGTGAGGGAAAGCGGGTGCGAACCCCAGAGCGTAAAATTGAAATTATCGTAGTTGAATGCCACGCTGGGCTGTATCTGAGGAGATGAGCCAAGGTCTAAACCACGATAAATAAACCGACTCGTAATGGTAGCACTTGGATCTACGCTTAATTCTTGCGCTTTTGCATGCTGTGGCGCGAGGGCGAAAGTAGTGAGCAGTACGAGCAAAGCGGCGGCAGCTATTATTATTTTTTTCATGATGGTAATACTTTATGTTTATGTTTAATAGTAATGTATAATTATTGTCGTTTACATGACTTATGGCACTGATGCATTACCGTAAGTTCATGTATAATTGGGATTTTTGGTTATATATTTTACATGGAACAAAATTAAACGTTTTCTTGCATGGTTTTTAAAGAAGTACATCAAGGCTTGGTAAAAGCCTTATTTCTCTAAATATGCGAATTACGTATCTCTGCAATTTCTATCGAAATGCAGAGATACGTAATTTTTAGCATTATCAAAGCTTGTATATACAACGCAGCCTTACATCAGGGCATGATGGCCATAAACAGCAGCGCTGCAATCACAGCCCCGATAATCGGGCCCACAATGGGAACCCAGGAGTAGGCCCAGTCGCTGTCGCCTTTTTGCGGAATTGGCAGTACGGCATGGGCAATACGGGGGCCGAGGTCACGGGCCGGGTTAATGGCATACCCTGTAGGACCGCCAAGCGACAAGCCAATCGCAAGTACCAACAGACCTACCGGAAGGGCAGATATCGGGCCAAGACCAAGACCTACTTCAACGCCATCGATGGTGATGGGGCGCAGCATCTCGCCGCCATCAACTTCAAAGAGTCCCAACGGCATGCCAGCACCCAGATAGAACACGCCGAAAACCAGCATAAAAGTACCAATAGTCTCTGTAATGACATTGGAACCATAGTTGCGGATTTCAGGGCCGGTAGCGTGTACGGCCAGTTTCGCGCCTCCGTCTTCAGTAGCAGCAAAATGATCTTTATAGGACAACCAAACCAATACGGCACCTATAAACGCACCAAGCATCTGTGCAGCAATAAACGGGCCTACCATTGCCCAGTCGAACATACCGGCGGCGGCCAGACCTACCGTTACAGCCGGATTAATATGAGCACCACTAAAGTGGCCCACACAAAATACGGCCGTGAATACAGCCATCCCCCAGCCCATGGTAGTAACAATCCAGCCGCTGTTATTACCTTTGGTTTTATTCAACACTACGTTGGCTACAACGCCATTACCCAAAAGGATAAGGATTGCCGTGCCAATTACTTCAGCAAGAATAGGACTCATATCATGAATCTCCTGTTTTTATTATTGTTTGATTTATCTATTTATTTATTGATGTAACGTTGAAAAAAAATGTTTAAAGCTTGTCTAACTTAAATCATATCCATTAACATTATTAGCCCTTGCGCTTATGTTTATGATTCGCTTTTACGAACCCGCTATGCTGTTAAAAAACTTTGAGCCAGATATAGCAATCGTACATGCAAACCACATGAAGCGTTTTGAAAACAACAGTAGAATCAATCACTCAAAAGCGCCAGTACCAAAGCGCAACATCAAGTTACACTCCCTGATTTATCTGTGCAAGCATGCCGGCAGTTTTACATTTATAACCGGTATGAACGGCCACATCATACAAAACTACCCGGCCTACTCGCCCACTTAACCTGTAGCTACCGATCTATTAAATCGATAGAGTAATTATCAATGATGAGGCTGGCCAGAAAGGGTGTACCCCTCTGCAAGCTTGGTATAGGTATCAACCTGTTCTTTTTGCCAGGCCTCATCATGTCCCATTTCTTCGGCCATCAGGCGGGCTACTTCCGGAGCAGCCTCGATGCTGGCCTCAGCATTCATTAAAATAGCGCGCGTTCGGCGGGCCATCACGTCTTCTACCGTTTCGGCCATTTCATTTTTGACTGCCCAGACCACTTCGGCCTTGATGTACGGCAAATCTTTATGCAATGGCTCTTCCAGCTCGGGCTTGTCTTTGTATAGCTTACGAATAGAAGGTGCATCGGAGCCGTAGAGATGCAGCGGGTCTGATTTATCTACGTTTTTGAGCCAGCCATGAATGCGAAGATTCTCGGTGATACAGTCTTTGCTTTCAAGCCCGGCTACGGTGGCCGCCTGATTGATGGTGTCTTCGCCCATCTTCCGGTAGGTGGTCCATTTTCCGCCGGCGATGGTTACCAGGCCAGATTCAGAAACCATTAAGGTATGATCGCGTGAGATCGATGAGGTGCCGCCGTCTTCGCTCGGGGGCTTCACCAGCGGACGCAGGCCGGCAAATACGCTGCGCACATCTTTAGGTTCGGGATCTTTGGTAAGGTAGCGCGCGGCGTGCGTCATAATAAAATCAACCTCTTCTTCAAAGGCGCGCGGCTCGTAGCTCGGCTCATCAACGGCCGTATCGGTGGTGCCGACAACAACTTTATCGTGCCACGGAACAGCGAACAGCACGCGGCCGTCGTCGGTTTGCGGCACCATAATGGCGGCCTCGCCCGGCAGAAATTCTTTGTCCAGAATAATATGCACGCCCTGGCTCGGCTGGATCATCGGCTTGGCATCGGGGCGGTCCATTTTGATGATGGAATCCGTAAATACGCCGGTAGCGTTAATCACAACCCGTCCGTTGATTTCAAATTCTTCATCGTTAAGCGTATCGGTAACCTTTACGCCTTGCACCAGTCCGTTGGAAGATTTCAGCAGGCCGGTTACGTTCATGTAGTTGGCTACTGTACCGCCGTGGGCTACAGCGGTTTGGGCCATATTTACGGCCAGGCGGGAATCATCGAACTGCCCGTCATAATAAATTACGCCGCCGCGCAGGCCTTTGTCCTCAATAGTAGGCAGATATTCCATGGTTTTCTCTCGGGAGAGAATCTTAGACGGGCCTAAGCCAAGTTTGCCGGCCAGCATATCATACACTTTCATGCCCAC
>JBMCPG010000065.1:0-6980 GCA_048626035.1 Cyclonatronaceae bacterium | reverse complement strand
TCGGTGGTAACAGACGGCACGTTATCGAGCACATCCAGCGCGTCTCCGCCCAGACTGGTGATGTCGCGCCCCACGTTGAAACTGCGGCTGTTGAAGCTCATTTCCATATAGGAGCGCTCGCGTTCTACCACCACTTCATCCAGCTCGGCCTCATCCGGCTGTAGCTCCACACGGCCTAAATCAAGGGTTTCGCCGGCAGTTATATCAACTTCCAGCCGGCGCTGTTCGTAGGCCACATACGAAATTACAACAAGATAGCGTCCGGACTCTGCCGACAGCTCAAATGTACCGGCATCCCCGCTGGTGGTGCCGGTAATAAGTTCTTCAGTTTCAGGCTTGCGCAAGGCAACGTTTGCAAATGGCACAATTTCATCATTTACATCAACAATGGTTCCGGCGATGCGGCCCTGCGAATTATTTTGCGCCGTGGCGGGAGAAACCATCATAAAAGAAGCGATGAGAAAGCCGCATATCACGAAAACAGGGGCAGGAAAATCTGATGGGTAGCTAAAAATGCTCATATAATAACGTGTATATTCAATTTTAATAATAAAGTGCCTGAATTTAGAAGTTCAAACAAATAAAATGAATGCAGCATTGTAGCATAAATGTAAAAACCTGAAATATTTTGGCCCGGCTACGCTCCTGATGCTCGTTCTCACGGCCTTATTTGTGCCAATATATTGCTGTAAAATATTGGTTTTATCAGGTGATGGCGCGGTGTTCGCTATCCCGCTGCGCCGTTCTTGCGCGGTTTTGTTTCGCCTCAAAAAGCCGCTCTACGTCGCCAAGCGTATCGGCATCGGAGGGCGCCAAATCCCAGCGAATCGCCTTAAAACGTGGAAACCGAAGCGTATACCCGGCTTTGGTGCGTTTATTAAGCTGGATGTCATCAAACTCAATTTCTACCATGATGCCGGGTTTCAGGGAATAGGTCGGTCCGAATCGCTCTACTATAAGCGGTTTCATGGCTTTGTTGAGCTGCTTGAGCTCCTCGTCGGTATAGCCGCCGTAAGCTTTACCAATGGGGATGAAGGCTTCTTCATAGCGTTCATCATCGCGTACGGAAATGCCCAGCGTGAAATCCGAGTAGGTTCCGCCCCGCTTGCCGCTGCCGGCATGGGCGTACATAATGACGGTATCCAGCGTGCCGCCGGGCTGCTTCACCTTCAGCCAGGATTTCCGGCGCTGCCCGTATTCGTAGGTGCTTTCTTTGTGCTTGAGCATCAGGCCTTCGTTGCCGTGGGCCAGGGCGCGCTCAAAATATTCTTCTACCTGCGCCTCATCTTCCAGTGAAAACGCATAACTCCGGCGGATGCCGGCCGCATCACAGCGCTGCTCCAGGCGTTTCCGGCGCTTGTGCAGCGGCAGGCCAAACAGCGGCTCTCCTTCCTCGAACAGCACATCGTAGGCGATAAAGACCACCGGCATTTGCTGTTGGGCTTTTTGTGATGGCTTCTTCAGCCCCATCCGCTTCTGAAGGCTGGCAAAGGGCTGGATGGTATCATGCTTAAACACGCACAATTCGCCGTCCAGCACCAGCGGCGGCAGTCCGAGGCCGGAAAAGAACTCCACGACCTCCGGAAAGCTGTTGGTGATCTCGTTCAGATCCCGGGAAAACAGGGCGACCTTTTCGCCGCTTACGTGCAGCTGACACCGCATCCCGTCGAATTTTTCCTCTGCGATATATTCGGTGATGTGCTCCACTTTCCGGCTTTCCAGCGGCGAGGCCAGCATAAACGCAATCGGCTGAAACAACTGAAATTGCGCCTCGGCCAAACGTTGCCGTTTGCACAAAAGCGCGGTTTTTTCGAGACTACCGGTAATCATGCGGGCATAGCGCACGGCCTCGGTATCCTGATCGAAGGCCAGGGCCAGGGCGGCCGAAATGCTGCGGGCTTCAAACCCGATGCGCAGGCTTCCCTGACCCATCACGCGTATAAAATATTTCACCTCCAGCGGGCTCATCTGCTGCCAGGCCTCATGTAAAATCGCCTCTTTTTCCACGCGCTTCCGGGCGTTTTCCAAGGCCTCAAAAATATCAGAAACCTGCTGAAGGCTGAGCCGGCGTTTCTCCATTTTTTTACGTGCCGCCGGCAGGTTTTCCATCAGCTTTTCGATGGCTTCCGAGGCGCTGCCCGTAGCAGTACGGCAGGCCCGGAATACCAGATCATAGTCGATTTCACAAAAGGATGCGGCACACACGCCAATAGTGCGGCTGCCAACCGAGGCGCGGCGGCCGGAAACGCTGGAAAAAGCCCCTTCGCCCGCAAAACGTGCGGCCAGCGCCAGGCTGTCATCATCCTCTAAAGATTGCAAATAGCCGGCAAAAAGCTGCGTTTTCCGCTTGCTGCCGCGCGTATCGGCAATTTCCTGCATCAGCTCGCAAAAACGGCGAAAATGATTATCCAAAATCGGTGGCGTATTGGGGTGATGCAGAGACACAAGGCATTGCGTCTCTACCTTTTTTCGGCCATTACCATGCGGATATCGGCGTAGCTGAAGTCTTCGCCCAGGGCATCCTTGATGTCTCGTAGTTTTCCGCTTTCATTTTCGCTGATGGCCTGTTCGATAGCGGCTTTTTTCTTGTTATTCATGAACATTTCCGCTTTCAGCATGCCGCGTTCCACGAACTGCACCAGGTGCCCTTCGATAGTTCCACGGGCCAGCTCCCGCTCTTTGGCAATCTGAGCTATGGATTTTCCGGCCTGAAAAAGTTTGAGGGTCAGATTACTGCTGTTGTTGACCCCGGCGGGTTTTTTGCGCCGGCTTTTGCTGAGGCTGCGCGTACTGCTGCCGCCTCCGCGCGGAATCGGCTTTTCTTCAATGCCGTGTTCTTTGCAGTAGGAATAAATGCGATCCACAAAATACGGGCCGTAGGTTTGTACCTTTTTTTTGCCGAATCCGGTGATATCAAACAGGCGCTCGCTGCTTTGGGGAAAATAGCTCGCCATTTCGCGCAGGCTGGCATCACTTAATACCACGAAGGGCGGCACGCCTTCCTCGTCGGCCAGACGCTTGCGCTCGGCCCGCAAGAGTTCAAACAGCCGGCGGTCGTAGCTGTCATCTTTGTCTTCCACCGCTTTTTTCTTCGGCCGCTCCCGGGCTTCCCGCACGATAAATTTCTGCTCGCCCAGCAAAATATCTTTGGCTTCCGGCGTGAGTTTATACACCTGCATCGGCTCGCCTTCCCGCTTCAGAAACCCCTGTGCGGCCAGCTCGGTGATGAGATTTTTCCAGTAATCCAGCGTCCGGTCCTTGCCCACGCCGTATGTTTTGAGCTCGCGCATCCAGGGCTGCATTTTTTTGGATGAGGAGCCTTTCAGCAGCAGGGCCACCATCTCCGCGCCAAACTGCTGATTCAGCCGGGCGACGCCCGAGAGGGCTTTCTGGGCATCTACGGTATAGTCAATCTCGTCGAACTCGCCCAGGCAGACATCACAATTGCCGCAGGAATTCGGGTGCGCCTCGCCGAAGTAGTTCATCAGATATTGCCGCCGGCACTGATGCGTTTCGCAAAACTCGACCATCTGATCCAGCTTGCGGGTCATGATTTCGGTCTGCTTCTGATTTCCGTCAATCGTAGCAAAATAGCGCAGCGTGCTTAAATCACCGTAGTTCAGGAACAGCAGCGCTGTACTCGGCAACCCGTCGCGCCCGGCCCGGCCGGTTTCCTGATAATAGCTTTCGATATTTTTGGGCATGCTGGAATGCACCACAAAGCGCACGTTGGATTTATCGATGCCCATGCCAAAAGCAATGGTGGCCACAATGATGGAGACTTCATCCTTCAAAAACAGCTCCTGATGCTTGCTGCGCTTTTCTCTGGGCAGTCCCGCATGATACGGCAGCGCGTTGAACCCCTGCTGACGCAGCGCCTCGGCCGTGCTCTCCGTCTGATCACGTTTTAAGGTATAAATGATGCCCGCCTCCCCCTTCATATCGTTCAGAAAATCTATCAGCTCGCCCATCTGATCGTCCGGCTGACGCACCTCATACCGGATATTGGCGCGGTTAAAGCTGGAAACAAATAGTTTGGGCTTTTTGAGCTGCAGCTTTTCGACAATATCTTTTCGTGTGGTTTCATCGGCGCTGGCGGTCAGGGCGATGAGGGGCACGTCGGGATACTGCTTTTTGAGGTTGGACAGCGCCAGGTAATCCGGGCGGAAATCGTGCCCCCAGTGCGAAACGCAGTGCGCCTCATCGATGGCAAACAAGCTGATATTCGCATTTTTGAGCATGGAATTGAACATGGAATCTTTGCCGTTAAAGCGTTCCGGCGCCACATACAGCAGCTTGGTTTCCCCGCTGTTGATGCGGTTCATGCTGCGCTGCTGATCCACAAAGCTCATCGAAGAGTTTAAGAAATCCGCGGAAACGCCGTTGGCGCGCAGAGCATCGACCTGATCTTTCATGAGGGCAATAAGCGGGGAGACCACAACGGTCAGACCGGGCTTCATCAGGGCCGGAATCTGATAGCAAAGCGACTTTCCACCGCCGGTCGGCATCAACACAAAGGCATCGCGGCCGCCGGCTACGGTCTCGATAATTTCACGCTGCTGCGGGCGGAAGCTGTCGTAGCCAAAATAAGTTTTGAGAAGAGCCTCGGGCGTTTGAGAAGAGACGGGCGTAGGCTTAGCCATAGCAAAAAAAAGACATAAAGATGAAAAAAAGAATCAGAACCAATGAAATATAATCGTTTTCCGGCGCAGTTCTGAATACAGAATACCCTGTTGAGCTCCAACGGCAGTCGGTTCAGCCGGGCTTTTTGCCCGGCCAGGCATTTTTACTACCAAGCCGGCATTCCACGTCTGGATTTGGAACGCGAAAAACAAAGGCGCTGTTTTAGTGATTTGTAGCCTGCATCAAGAATAGATTATCATATCAGGCTGGAAAAAGCCTCCTTCACGTCTGCCATACACTCAGACATCAAAAACTGAATAGCATACATCAAAAAAAACACGCTTCATTCTCTTTGGCAGGCTCAAATAAAGCAAATGTTACCATTCGATTTTTAAGTTTGAAATGGCTATACTTAGATCGTTTTTATCCCATCCTTCACCATATCCACTCTTATGCTTGAACAGAATTTATCGGAACAGCTACGAAAACTTGCCAAGGACGATGCCTCTTACGAGCAGCTCATAAAGCTTTTTAAAGCCGAACAGCAGCAAACTGAAAAATATAAAGAATATCTGAATTTGCTGGAATCGGCCGTACGCAACGATTACGACTCCATCATCGTAACAGACCTGGAAATGAACAAGCCCGGCCCGCGCATTTGCTATGTAAATGATGGTTTTGAAAACATGACCGGCTATTCACGCGAAGAAGTGATAGGAAAAACGCCGCGTTTATTGCAGGGCGAAAAAACCGACCGGCGCACGCTCGACCGGCTTCGCCAAAACCTGAAAAAAGGCAATTCCTTTTTCGGGCAGACCGTAAATTACCGCAAAGACGGCAGCGAATATATCAACCAATGGGATATCCATCCGCTTACCGATAAAGAAGGGCGGGTAACGCACTGGGTCTCGTATCAGCACGACATCACCGAGCGCAAGCGTTCAGAGAAAAAAGTAATGGACAGCAATGCCGATTTCGATGATTTATTCGAAGAATCCAAAAAGGCATATCTCGATTTGCAGCCCGATGGAACCCTCATAGACTCTAACAAAGCGTTTCGTGAAATGCTGGGCTACGTAAAAGAAGAGCTGCACGGCAAAAAAATATGGGAATTTACCCCATCCAATTCAGTAACCAGCATCAAAGCCGTTTTTGATGATGAGCTCATCACAAACATAGGCACCAAAAACAATGTTAAGGTGATGTTCCGCCGCAAAAACGGACTGCCGGTACAAACCGAAATCCATTTAAAAATGCTCACCATTGACGGCGAAAAAATCCTTCGCGGCAGTGTTTCCAACATGAGCATGCGTAAAAACGTGCTCGAAATATTGAACAAGCGCAATATCTCGTTCGAAAAGGTATTCGACCGCAAAAATGATTTCAACTATGGCTTTGATCTGGGCACCGACGGCATGCCGCACGTTTTCTGGATTTCAGAAGGATTTACGCCGCTGACGGGCTACACCATTGCCGAATGTGAAGGCGCCGGTGGTCTCAACAAGCTCATCCATCCCGAAGATTTAACCCTGGCCAAAATGCACTATAAAAAAGTAAAAGAAGGCCACTCGTCCACGCAATCTTTTCGCATCGTAACCAAACATGGTGAAGTGAAACGGGTGATGGATTACTCTAAGCCCGATGAGCAAAAAGAGGGCGTATATAAAGGCTCATTTGTAGCCGTAGGTAAAGAAGAATTGAAAACGGTATAAGGCCGCATTACCCTCCGGATGGATAAAAAAGCAATCTGCCCCGGGCTGCTTCCCCGCGTCCGGGGCATTTTTGTGGGCTTAAAGTAAATAGAAACAAAACGAAAGAATTTTATTTAATGTAAAGGCCTGCTGCCCATAAAAAAGCTTGACACCAGCCCTGCATCATGCGTATATTTGGAATCTAACAAACAAAAGGGCAGTTAGCTCAGCTGGTTCAGAGCACCTGCCTTACAAGCAGGGGGTCACAGGTTCGAATCCTGTACTGCCCACAAGCCCCTTTTGTAAGCCCTTGTAAGTATTACACTTGCAAGGGCTTTTTTTTTGCTGTTATCATTCTCGTTACCATGTTTTTGCTGTTTTGCTATCGGGCGGGGGATAGCATAGAAATAAAAAATCTTTTTTCAGGCCGTCAAAATAGCACAAACAACACGGCATTGGATTTAGCGCGGGCCGGGTTACAGCGTTGCGATTCATCCCCGGCGGCCGTATTTTACAAATGGCCTGATTCACCCCGTGCCGCCTTCGTTGGTGGTGCGGTTTTTTTATGCCGATGCGTTGCGCTGCCCTTCGCCGGCCGGACCGTCGCGGGCAGGGGTGAGTCAGACGTGATACAGAGCAGAGCCGGCGTTTTTGCCCGTTGCTTCA